>CAZWDJ010000022.1:0-5778 GCA_964632325.1 uncultured Candidatus Saccharibacteria bacterium
TCGTGGGGGCATTGTTGACCTGTTTCCTATCAATGCCAACCATGCCGTGCGCATTGAGTTTTCAGGAAACAGAATAGAAAGCATTGAAGCTTTGGATATTCTGGTCAAAGACGAGAAAAAGTCCAAAGAGATCCTACAAAAGCGATTGAAATCCCAAAAGCTCTTTTCTGACCTGAAAGGAATCAAAGAAGGGGATTTTCTCGTGCATCTGGATCATGGGATAGGAATATATAGAGGGTTTGCAGACATACAAGGCATCCCCTATTACCTTCTTGAATACGCCGCGGGAGACAAGCTGTATATTCCCAAAAACCTTGAGCGCAAGCTCTCAAGGTATATAGGGTTTACAAACCCCCATGTCTCCCAGCTTAGCTCGCCTTTCTGGATCAAAACAAAGCGGAAAACAAAAGAAGAGGTGGAAAAGCTTGCGCAGGAAATATTTGATCTGTACGCAAAACGAGAAATCGCATTGCGCCCTTCATACCATTCAAAAGGCGAAATCTCCAAACACATTGAGTCAACCTTTCCATTCCAGGAAACCCCCGACCAAATTCAAGCGATCCAAGACATTGAACAAGACCTCAAAGATCAAAAACCCATGGACAGGATCGTGTGCGGAGACGTGGGATTTGGCAAAACCGAGATTGCCTTGAGAGCAATGGTGCATGCAGTAGAAAACGGATACCAAGCTGCGCTTCTTGCGCCCACCACCATTCTTGCATACCAGCATTACCTGCATTTTGAATCCAGACTCAAAAATCTTCCGATGAAAACAGCTCTCGTATCGCGGCTGGGTATGCAGGAAAAAAAGTCTCTGGAAGGAATCAAAAAAGGAACCGTAGATATTGTTATTGGAACGCACCGCCTTCTTTCTCCAGACATTGCGTTCCGCAACTTGGGACTCCTTGTCATTGATGACGAGCAAAAATTCGGAGTAAAGCAAAAAGAAAAACTGAAAACCCTGAAAGTTGCTTTGGACACTCTTTCTCTTTCAGCAACCCCAATACCCAGGACATTGTACATGGCGCTGTCTTCTTTAAAAAAGGTAAGCTTGGTGCAAACTCCGCCTCCGGGAAGAATGCCTGTAGATATATCCATTCTGACATGGAACAAAGAAACGGTGAAAAAGGCTATTGAGCATGAGCTGGAGAGAAAGGGCCAGGTCTATTTTCTCCACAACCGCATTGGGACCCTTGCAAAAGTGGAATCCCTGCTTTCCAAACTTATGCCGGGATTGCGCATTGCAACAATACATGGAAGACTTGCCAAGCCCCAGCTTTTGAAGGTTATGGACGGATTCCGTGACAAAACGTATGATCTTCTCCTTGCCACTACCATTATTGAAAACGGCCTAGATCTTCCGAATGTAAACACCATTATTGTATCTGGAGCAGAAAGCCTAGGCCTTGCGCAGGCATACCAGCTGCGGGGACGCATCGGAAGGTCGCATACAAAAGCATACGCGTATTTTCTCCATGGTTCAAAGCTTTCCGAAAAGGCAAAGCTTCGCCTTGAAGCGCTCAAAGAAGCGCAAGACCCAGGATCAGGATACAGGGTTGCTTTGTGAGATTTGGAAATACGGGGCGCTGGCAATATCCTAGGAAAAGAACAATCAGGAAGCGTAAACGCAATAGGGCTGAACCTGTACTGCCAGATGCTCTCTGAAGCAGTGGAAAAAAGAAAAGGAATTTGACAGGTACTCGTAAAACAAGGTATTTGGTTAAGGTGCAAAAGAGGTTATACTCATTGATATATGAAGCTCATCATTGTTGAAAGCCCGACAAAGTCAAAAACGCTTTCTGGATTTTTGGGAGAGGAATACAAAGTCCTTTCTTCTTTTGGGCATGTGCGCGATTTGCCAAAAAGCAAGCTTGGCATTGATACGGAAAAAGATTTTGAGCCCTCGTATGTCATTCCTACAAAAGCGAGGAAACTGGTAAATGAATTAAAAAAAGAAGCGAAAAAAGCAGACTCAACCATTCTCGCAACCGATGAAGACCGAGAAGGAGAAAGCATTGCATGGCATCTTGCAAAAGTTCTGGAGCTAGAAAATCCCGAGCGCATTGTATTCCATGAAATCACCAAATCGGCCATTCAAGAAGCGCTGAAAAACCCGAGAACAGTTGACGTGCACAGGGTAAACGCCCAGCAAGCAAGAAGGATACTGGACAGATTGGTGGGGTACAAACTGTCCCCTTTTTTGTGGCAGAAAGTCGCAAGGCACTTATCCGCGGGAAGAGTACAATCTGTTGCGGTACGGCTTATCGCAGACCGGGAGAAAGAAATCCTCGCATTCATACCCCAAGAATATTGGAGTATTGAAGCTTTGCTCAAAAAGGACAGCGCGGAGTTTACAGCAGCTTTGTCAAAAAAAGACGGAAAACCGGTTGCCAAGCTTGACGTCAAAAACAAAGAGGAAGCAGATTCCATTCTCCGCGACCTTGCAGAAGCAACGTACAAGGTTCTGGATGTGGACAGAAAAGAAACTCACCGCAATCCCCTTCCTCCTTTCACCACGTCTACCTTGCAGCAGGAATCCTGGAGAAAATTGAAATACTCCGCAAAGTTCACCATGTCTTTGGCGCAGCAGCTGTATGAAACAGGGCTTATCACCTACCACAGAACTGATTCTTTGAATCTTTCTGAATCTTCACGATCTCAAGCGCGAGCGTTTATCGAACAAACGTATGGAAAAGAATACTGGCCGGGATTTTCAAGAACGTTCAAAAACAAATCCAAAGGAGCGCAGGAAGCCCACGAGGCAATCCGTCCCACGGTTCCCAGTGAAACGCCAGAATCGTTGAAAGCAAAAAATAACCCGCGAGCTTGGAAGCTGTACGATCTGATTTGGAAGCGGTTTATAGCTTCTCAAATGCAGACTGCTATTTTTGACTCCACCACTGCGGACATTGAAGCGAAAAACTACGAGTTCAGGGCAACAGGACAAACCCTTACATTTCCAGGATTCCTCAAGATCTATCCCATGAACTTTGAAGAATCAGAGCTGAAAAAAAACAAAAAAGGCGATATTCTAGACCTAAAAGAACTCATCCCAACCCAACATTTTACAGAACCCCCTGCCAGATACACAGAAGCAAGTCTTGTAAAAGCGCTGGAGGAACACGAAATTGGGCGGCCCTCAACCTACGCCCCTATTATTTCCACTATTCAAGATCGAGGATACATTGAAAAAGACGATCAGCGGAGATTCAAGCCAACAGAGCTGGGAAACGCGGTCAACGACCTTCTTGTTGAACACTTCCCGCATATTGTGGATATTGGATTCACGGCAGACATGGAAAGCAAGCTGGATGACATCGCGAAGGGAGAAAAAGAATGGGTGCCCATGCTCAAAGAATTCTACGTGCCTTTTGAAGAAAACTTGGAGAAAAAATATCAGGAAGTTTCCAAAAAAGAAGTAATCCAGGAGACAACAGATAAAAAATGCCCTCTCTGCGGCTCGCCTTTGGTGGTGCGGTTGGGAAGGTTTGGCAAGTTTTTGGCTTGTTCTACATTTCCCGCGTGCAAACACACAGAACCCTTAGAAAACAAAGAAACAGCGCTAGGAATTGTGTGTCCGAAATGCCAAAAAGGCCAAATTACCTCAAAACGCACGAGAAAAGGAAAAATCTTCTACAGCTGCAACAGGTATCCTGAATGTGATTTTGCATTGTGGAACAAGCCAACTGGCGAAACCTGCAAGGAGTGCAATTCCCTACTAGTTGAAGCTGGAAAGAAAGTTATCCTTCCACAAGCTCAGGATGATGGCAAACAAAATTCAGCCATCAAATGCTCAAATGCCGAGTGCATAACGAATAAAAAGGCAAAAGAACAGGGTTTACAAGAGGGGAAAAAATAGGTAGAATATCCCTGCAAATGCCTGAGTGGTGGAATGGTTTACACGAAGGTCTCAAAAACCTTTGGGCGCAAGCCCGTGTGGGTTCGACTCCCACCTCAGGCACATTATGCCTAGAAAGCTTACTGATAAAACCTTTGAATGGAATGAAAATCTTGCTTATGCAATAGGCCTTCTTGCCACAGACGGAAACCTTTCTAGTGATAAAAGACATATTATATTGAGATCAAGCGATACTCAACTCTTACAAACCTTCGCTAAATGTTTCTCTATTTCCAATAGCATAGGAGAAAACTCAGTTGGTGGTTATACAAAGAAATCCTGTTATAGGATTCAATTTGGAAATGTGCAAATGTACCGCTGGCTTACAACAATCGGTTTAAGCCCAGCAAAAACACACACGATCGGCTCCCTAAAAATTCCCTCAGGATATTTCAAAGATTTTTTGCGTGGTCATTTCGACGGAGATGGATCTCTCACTATTTATAAAGATCACTACAATACCTTCAAAAATCCTAAATATATTTACACCCGACTTTGGTTACGGTTTATATCTGCAAGTGAAAATCATATGCGATGGCTTCGTTCGAGAATAATAGATCTTACGGGAATTAAGGGACATACATGGGTTGATTCCACTTCAAAAAATCCAAATGCCGTACCTATATATGTTCTAAAATTCGGAAAGAGAGACTCAGTTAGATTACTAAATTGGATGTATTATAAAGAAAATCTCCCTTGCCTTAAACGTAAGTATAAAAAAGCTCAACCCTATCTACGGCATTAAGAAGGTACTAAATTAGGCAACATTCTTTACTACTTCATTGAGATATCCTGGAACTCTTGCTTGGCTTGTTCCTGTGCTTTTTGTTTTCTCATGCGAAGCAAAATCACCGCGATTGCTCCAAGCACAGATAGAGCCAAAGCATACATAGCATACATAAAAGGAGAAGTCAGCGCCGCAGTATTAAAGTTAATCCCCTGCTTTTTTTCTTGAGACAAAGGTGCTTGAGGCGTTTCTGGCTGAAAAGATGGATTTTCAATGGTTGAAGGAGGAACAACAGGCAAAGGAGAAGGAGTTTGCGGCGCAGACGAAGAACTTGCTTGGATCTGATACGCTGCTTTCGGAGAAGCGGCAAGAACATTTTTATTGTCTTGATCAGACAAAACCGCGGCATCCGCAGAAATCACGAGCTGGGCTTGGCCAGGGGCCAACGCGCGAAATGTGACTGTTGCCACCTTGTGCACGCCCACGAATCCCGGAGTTGGCATGCCTGCTGAAATGCGGACTACGCCCTGGCCTCCTTGCTGCTCTATAAACAGAAAACTGGAATTCAAACCGCCAATGCTTACAAACTCAAGCTTGTCTTGGGGATAGGAAAAATATACTCCAGCGGTGTTAGCGTATACTCCTTGCGTATCAACGCTTATCTGTACTTGTACTGTTTTGCCCTGCTGTATTGTTGCTGATTGCGGGCTAAATTGTATGACTGCTGCTTTGCTTATTCCAGGCAAAGCGACAAATGCCAGAATCGCGCTACTAATGAATAAAAGTTGTTTCATATTTCTGCATATATTACCCTGTCCAATTCGACATAAGGACGCTTAAATCAAAAATATCAATCACTCCGTCTTTTGTCAGCTCGCAGGAGCTGGTTTTCTTTTTCCAGTTTGACTGCATAATGGCAAAATCAAGAATATTGAATTTTGAGTCGTTATTGCAATCGTTTTTCAAAACAGCCGGCGGCAAAGGCGATGGAGGAGGAACAGGCGCTTGAGAAGCAGAAAGGGTGAAACTGCCGGCTTCAGATTTTGCAATGTTCAGGATATTCGTATCATCTGATTTTAACGCAAGAGAGCTTGCGTCATATTTTACCAAAAGCGTACCTGGCTTTAACACCTTGAAATTCAGCGTTGCTACG
>CAZWDJ010000022.1:5788-8613 GCA_964632325.1 uncultured Candidatus Saccharibacteria bacterium
ATTATCCCCTTGTATCACTGGCTTGTCAAAGAAGCTTGCAGCTGGATTTTCCCGTTTTGGGAATCCACTGCTTCTTCCCACCATGTTAAAAATACGCTTCCTGTTTTTTGAATACTCGATACGCTTACCAAAGAAGGATCATAGGTAAGATACGCCCTCAAAGACGTAATAGAAGAGGATGCGCTTATTTTCAAACTGACTGAAATCGCGCTTCCTTGGGAATATGCTCCGCTTTTGGGCAAAAGCGATAAAACTGCTTCGTTTGCGCTTGGGATTACTTGCGCCGCCAAAAACTCTGGCTTGCCCGACTTCTCAATAAGCACAACAATACTGGCAAACGCAACGAGAAGAAAAAGAATGCACAAGAGATATTTCATGGCTATTTGCTCCAGTTTGACATGAGTTTGTTCGCGTCATAAATATCTATCTTCCCTGCTGACACATTATTGGGTCCCGCGTTAATGTCGGCTTCTGCAATATCTGAAGCATTGGTACTTTTCCATTTGGAAAGCATTCGCGAGATATCGTAGATATCCACTTTTCCGTCCCGCTTTTGATCTGCGGAGTCATTTGCCTGCGCGCTCCAAATATCCCCTGGTTTCGTCACAAGAATCTGCTTTGTCGCCTGATACGTTGACTGGTCTGAACTCTTTTGAACCTGGATTTGATAAAATCCAATGCCTAGACCCTGCAATTGGGTTTTTGTAAGATTCAACCCGATCTTTGAGTTTGTGGCAGGCTGAACGCTGAATGATTTTACCGAAACTCCGTTGCGTATAAAGGTAATTGTGTACGCGTCTTGCGTGGCAAACGCAAGCCCGGTTAAATCAAACGGCACAGGGGTATCTTGAAAGATATAATTTCTGCTGGGATTCAAAATACTTGGAATTGACGCAGCGGGCGGCACAGGTCCAGGGGATGGAACTGGAGTAGGAGCAACAGGCGGAGAAACAGGAACCGGGACAGGTCCAGGGGATGGCGCAGGTGCCGGAGGTGGAACTGGAGCCGGGGCAGATCCAGGGGATGGAGCAGGCGGAGGAATCGGGGCTGGAGCAGCTCCGCCCAACTCATAGGCGCCCATATCGGGGCCAAATCCCGAATATGGCCAATTGGAATTAGAATCATTAAATCCAACGAGAAGAATTCCTTTGTCTATGCCAGGACTCCCAGCAGACAGCCGCAAATCTCTGCTTGCTTCATTTTGGAATATGGGGCGAGAAGAAATGCCGTGCTGTTCCAGGCCTGTTCCCGCTCGGAACGCGTCAAAGCTGTTATACTGATTCCCTGCTATCTTTGAAAAAATCCCTTGACTCGCGTCATACACAAGGTTGTAGTCAAAATCCAGATTTCCTTGTGCGTTCGTGGAATCGCTAATGGATATATATCTGTCTTCGTTGCCAGAAGCAACATCCATATAAAATACGTTGTTGCGGGCAATGATGTTTTTGCTTGCTTTGGGATCTGCGCTGTCGGCGATAAGAAAAGTTTTTCCGCAGGTTCCCGTAGGATCGCTCAAGTAAAAGGTGTTGTGGTATATAAACACGTGCGCGTCTCCGCTTCTTCCTTGCTTAATGCCCACGCAGCTTGTCCAGTGGTATTTCAAGTCATACACCACATTTCTGAAATAATAAACTGGGCCCACCTGCGCTGTTCCCAAGCTCAAAGCCAGATTGCCCCCGTACGTGGTATTTCCCCAAATTCGCGTGATAACATCGCTTCCGTCTGCCTCTATTGAATCATCAGTGGATCCGATGCAAATATTGCCATAGATGTCTGTGTCTTTGTAGTTGTTGCTGTACTGGCCGTTTTCCACCGCGCTGAAACAGTCTTCTCCGTGCGAGCCCTTGCCAACATACAAAAACTCTATCCTGTTATTGCGAAATACATGATTGCCTGCGTTGTTATGAGAACTAATAGTGCCGTAATCCTGGTCTGTGGGCTCTGAAGAAGGTTCAAAAGTATTGTTCTGGACCGTGATTTTCTTTGCGTTGGAAGATCCAGAATAGCTTGACGGGCTGGACCCGATTTTCACCGCGTATCCTCCGGAAAATCCTGTCGCGTAATTGTTTTCAATGATCACGCTTTCTGAATCTGAACCAACATGGAACGCTCCAAACGAATCCACGATGCGAAATCCTTTGACACGCACGTACTTTGCGTTAATGACAAACCCCAAGGCAGAACTTCTGCACGAAGATCCTATATTGCATCCTGGAGGATCTATAGTCACGGTTTCGCTTCCATAGTTTTTAAGAGTAATATAGTTGCTTGCTGAACCAGACCGCGCCAGAGTAATTTTTTCTGGATATGTCCCTGCCCGCACATACACCGTATCCCCGGGATTCGCTAGGTTCGCGGCTTTTTGAATGGTAAGAAAGGGCGAGGCAAGAGTTCCTGAATTGCTGTCGCTGCCCGAAGGGGAAACGTAATACGAATTGCCGCTAGACGGAATAGATGATGTTTCTGTCCAGGTAGATATCGCGGCATTCTTGGGAGTGCCTGAAACTCCGTCGGGATCCGCAAATGTCACTTCCACTTCATACTGCGTTCCCGGCTTTGCAAGCAAAACAGATCCTCTCCATTGATTTTTGTATGTATTGGTGAAATTCGTGCTTTGGTATGACACTGTGCTCCGTCTGTCTGTGACAAGCGGCATTCCCTGTTTCCACGACTGACCTGCGATTCTGTATCTGAAAGAAGCTGTGTTATTTTGATCCGCATCTCCTGAGAAGTTTGCATAAATACTAATAGATTCGTATGTGGGTACGAGTTCAAGCGTTCCCAGTGTTGTAGGAGAACCTGATCCTGAAGGAGCAGGAGCAGGG
>CAZWDJ010000023.1:0-8481 GCA_964632325.1 uncultured Candidatus Saccharibacteria bacterium
AGGGGCAAGGTGGCTCGCTATGTCCTGAGAGAAATCGAAGGACGAGATCCCGAAAGCAATTGAGGGACAAGATAGATGATTACCTACCTGCCTTTGGCAGGAAACAGAATTCGGCTTATAGATATGGCCAGGCACAAAGAATCCCAGCAATGGATTTTTTGTTTTTGAACGCATTTCTCACCCTAGAACTATAGTCAGGGATAAAGAAGAAACTGACACTATGTCAGTTTCTTTGAAAAACTATTTGGAATATTATGCTACCGAAACAACGATAGCTGTTGCTTGTGGAAGATTTGCCTCGTGGCTGGTTAACGTTCCTTCTGATTGTATCGATCAACAAGTTCTTTTTGTTCTTTATTAGCAGCTCTTGCGGCCTCCTCCAAAACTTTTCTCCTTTCTCTAAGAGAAGACGTGGTAAAAAAATCAGAAAAAGCACTTCCTGCATTAGAGTATTTTTTAAATATGAGACTAAATATATTGCTCATGGAGTAATTGAACTAGTTCATCTTTAGAATAACTGAAAGATACATGACTGTCAACTCTCTCCACTTTAACCAATACTTTTTCCTCCTGGGTTTTAAAATCTTTTATAATCACGTCAACTTCTATTTTTTCCCCGTATTCTTGCTTAATCTTATCGACATTCCCTTTGGCGGAAAAAAGTTGTTCTATAAAAGCATCTTTTGGTATATTTCTTCCTTCTTTCAATTCACGCTTTTGCGTTAATTCCCAAGCAGAAAGAGGATCTTGATATACGTATTGAATCACAACTTTTCGACCACGTTCTAAGGAACGTGTTATATTTTGTCTAGCTTTTTCCATACTTGCGAAGGTTCCATCTAGTATAAAATTTTTCCTTTGCGCTAGCACGCGATCTATTATTTTGTCTACTATTAAAGAACATGATCTTTGGAATAGAAAAGAATTATGGCCATTATAGCCTGGAAGAAATTCTCTTATTTCATCAGGATCTATTCTAACGACCTTCTTATAGTTTCCTTTGTGTTCAAGGGTTTTTAAAAGTGCTTTTGAAATCTCTGTCTTTCCTGCACCAGGCGATCCCGCCATGAAAACAGAAATAGGAATACCATTTTCTGGTGGAAAAATTGCATCATCTACAAATTTATTTACAAGCTCTTCGCTATTCTTTCGTGCATATAAAACTGCCTCCAGAGATAACTCCTCTTCCTCCGTTGTCATATCTTGTACAATATCATGAAAAATAATTCCCTTGAAACCCACCTCCAAAAATGAGGGGCAAATCCTGCTTACGGATGTGGCCAGGTCTTGAACAGGGCAGCAATGCTCTGTTCTTGTTTTTGTTTAAAAAAAGAGCTGACAATACGTCAGCTTCTTTGGAAACTATTTAAACACTCGCTCTAGGAACGGCCTTGCGTACGCAAGCACCTCGACTTCCCTGCCCTTGAAGCGATGGTCAACTCCTGGCAGAATTATGGAATCAGCCTTGCGCCTGTGCTTGCCCATTTCCTTGATAAAGGCATGAGCGTATTCCACGGGAACTGTCTTGTCCTGATCTCCATGGATAACGAGCAAGGGCAATGTCCGCCACAATCCCGCAAGCAAAGCATCTGTATAATGCTGTTCTGCGAGAAATTGCTTTCTTGTGAGCATATGGAGACTGCCCCATTTCTCGTATTCAAACTTTCCTTGCCGTAAAACAGCTTCGAGCCCCGCTACTCCGATTTCTTGTTCACGGCGTTCTGCGTGCCCAAATGCCGCAGAAATCATGACAACGCCTTTGACGGAACTCTGCTTTTCATTCAAAGCAGCAACCCATGCTCCTGCCAAACCTCCCCTGCTATGCCCCATCAGCACAACGTGGGGAGCATAACGCCTCGGGCCGCTTCGGGAAACAAGCCGCACGTCTTGAATCCAATGCTCAAAGGTTGGTTCTTCAAGCTTGGTGGATTGGCCGTCTCCTCCTCTCGCGTCCAAAGCTACAAACGAAACTCCCAGGGAACCTGCGAGCTCGTTCACAGCGTCTGCCCGCGCATTATCTTTGCTGGATCCTGCCCCATGGCACCAAACAACCCAGCGCTCGCGATCGCGAAGCTCATAGCTTACTTCAATGATATCGCCGTTACGAAAACGATGCTTGGCGTATAACACGGCAGCCCCCTTTATAGCTCTATTGCGATAGCAGTGGCTTCTGTATGGCCGTCATCTGGAACCCAGGAAGTATTTTTCTCCTTCTGCTCTAACGCCTTGGTTGAAGCAATAATTGCCGGAATACCGCCCTGATCATATAGAGTGAACACGTACTCGGCAAGGTTGCCCGGGTTCCGCGTAAGATCGCCTGGAAATACCCCGTCTGTGCCGAGAATCATGCGGCGTACACCTGTTTGCAAAACAAATGATTTCCAGCAATCGATTATGTTTGGATCGCCATTCATTTCCGCAATTCCGCCTGGACGATTCAGACGATTAGCTTTATAGGGAACAACTTCGCGCAAATGAATATCCCACGCATCAAAAAGATCTGGATGCTCCGCGCGAATCTCTCTGAACCTTCCTTCAACTGCACGATTGTACTCATAGGACTGATTCGGAATTCCATACCTTTTGCCGTCCGCATCTTCCCATACCACCAGGCAATCCCCGGCAGTAAATAGAGTAATACCTCTCCAGTCAATCTGAACATAGGCAAACGAAGCCCCAGGAGGAACTGATTGTGTTTCTAGAAACGAAGGAGCGAAAACTCCCGAAAGATCGTGAATCTTCTTTTGCGCCTCCGCAAGTACCAGTTCTGCCCGCAAAGCAAGGGGAGCGTGCGAAAGTGCTTTTACGAACTCGTCGACAAGCACTTGTCCATCACTACGATCTCTAAAAAGAGCCGGGCCCTCCCTTGGATGGTACGGCGCAGACACTCCATCTATAACGCACGCCCGCGCACAAACGCCAAAACCCAATTCAACCCAACTTATGGCCCAGCTGCTATCTTCTGGAAATTTGCAAAACTTGGGAACATACGGATCTGCCATTACGATTTTCAAAGTACACCTCCTTTTGCTAGAAGTGTATATATCACATATCTAAACTTATGTCAAAGTTTCTTTCTTGACATTCTACTAAAAGTATGATTTTATGTTACTAGCTTGATCTTTATACTTCAGACAAATCCAACAAGGAGACAACATGACCACTGGCGATAGTAATGCTTTGACTACCGCTTCCGAAGGAATTAATGCTCCTGAAGTAATTGAACCAGAGATACCAACGGAAAGAACTCTCGAGCTTAGCGCAAAACTACGAACCCTTCGGCCAGAAGAAAGACAAATACTCGTAGGCGGAATTTCTGGTGTTGTTGATATTTCTGCCGCACCCTTGCAAGGCATGCTCATGAGCGACCTAAAGCTGCGTGGAGCGAAACTCACCCAGGTATGTCTTGCCTGCTCTGATCTTACTGCGGGAGACTTGAGAGGCATCCAAGGCATGCAGCTTAGTGGGGTTTGCGGCACCTTCCGTGCAGTGAATTTCTCAGGCGCAGATCTTCGAGACGCACTCTTTACGGGTGCTGACCTCACTGATGCAAAATTTGTGGGGGCAAATCTCACCAATGCAATCTTAACGGGTGCAAACGTAAAAGGAGCACTCTTTATCAGCGCCGTTCTTAAGGGTGCCACTCTCACTGGACTGCAAAATTGGAGAGATGCAGTCTGGTCCTACGCAGTCTTAGATGGCGCCATTATACCCCCAGAAATGAAGGAGTTCATCTCAGCAAAAGCAATGCTGCAATAATTCCTTCCCTATCCTCATCTTTAAAGAATGAGGATTTTATTTTGCGTATGCCCATTACCCCAATTTACCTTACTAGAGAAGCTGCTTGTTTGCGGCTCTTGCGTCTAAGGCCTGGTTGACCATACGGTCGGCTGCCTTGTTCTTTTCGCGAGGAACCGCGATAAATTCCACGCTTTTAAAATCCATTTGAAGATTCCACAATTCCAAGAATAAGGGCTGCAGCTTTTCGTTCTCAATCTTGTACTGCTTGTTCATATGCTTTACCAGCAACTCTGAATCTGCCAGCACTTTTACGTCTGATTTTTTTGCTTCTTCCTTGCCCCACGTAGACTTGATTTTCTTTAAGGCAAAAATGACTGCCTGGTATTCAGCTTCATTGTTGGTCTTAATGCCCAGGTATTCACCGAACTCCTTAAGGGGCTGGCCCTTTTCATCGCATATGACAACACCCAGGGCTGCTTCGCCTGGATTTCCCCTGGAACCTCCGTCTGTGCACGCAATAAACTTCATCCCGTTAGAGATAGGAAACGCATGCAACGTTTCCGTCGATTATGGATACTACCGTATACATGCTGTATGCTTTTGGAAACATAATTCGTGTTGCAAAAGTTGTATAATGCAATCTCTAACGGGATTCATCCTGCTAGAGATAAAAAATATTGTTTAAGACAATCTTCAAATTTCTTCAAATTCTTGGTCTTCAATCTGAATCCCGATGCTGGCGGATGGCCTCCAAACGCTATCAAAAGCTTTTGGCACGACTGCATGGCTTTTACTGTATCATATCCATGAGGGGCGCGCACGCTTCCCAGGCATTCCTGCCCCTTTTCTTTGTACAAAAACACCGGCTTCCTAAGTTTTTTTGCCAATATAGAGGCGGCTCCCCCCAACAGCACATATTCAAATAAGGATTCTCCGTAGAAAATCAGAGGAGAGCTTGGATTGTTTGAAAACGCCTTTTCTGCTTTCTCTGCAATTTCATCCGTCATTTTGTGGCGGACTATATTTTTCTCTTCAAGAACTTTTACCAAAGCTTGGGCTTCTTCCGTAGACGTTGCAATAAGCAACCTATACGCCCCTGGCAGTTCATGCTCAATATCCCGCACGTTAAGAACAGAAATCATGTACGCGACTTTATCCCCCAGGCTTTCCCTCTTGCTTAATATTCTGCTTCTGAAAAATGCGCGGAGCCCCGGCCTCCAGGTGCTGGTGATCTCACTCATGCCTTCTTCAATGATTTTTTCGTTGTCTTGCTCCCTAGCCATCATGTCTGCAACCGTACCAAGCATGGCAAGCTCTACAAGCCCTTTGCGGATATTTGCCGACACGTTCTTTGAAAGCAGCTCTTCTGCAACCCTGAAAGTCAGGCCGCACGCTGCGAAGAACTTAAATGGGTAGCTATCCCCTTTCTGCTTAGGATTGACGATAATACTTGCTTCAGGAAGCTTTTCTATGATTTCGTGGTGGTCAATGAGCAACACCTCAAATCCCATTGCATTGGCAATCTTGATTTCTTTGAAATTGGTGATACCAAGATCCATTGCGATAAACAATGCGGGAGCTTGGGATTTCAACTTTTTGAGCGCCCTTTCCGTAATGCCATATCCTTCTTGCTCCCTGTCTGGAAAATACACGGCCGAAACGCTCCCTCCAATGTTCTTGATTGCTTCCTGAAGAATGATAACCGAGGTTATGCCGTCTAAATCCCCGTCTCCATACAAGATAATCCGTTCTTTCTGCGCAACGGCTTTTTTGATTCTCGAGGACGCTTTGGAAAGGTTTTTGATTGCTTTGGTCATATGCTTTCTGTTGTATAGTATCCCAGGGCTGCAAGTCCAGGAAGCTTTTCCCCTGCTAAAAACGCAAGGGTTGCCCCTCCCCCCGTTGAAACATAGGAGAACTTGTCACGCAAGGAGTACATATCTAAAAATTCGCTCATATTTCCGCCTCCTGCAACGCTAAACTCACTGTGTTTAATAATCGCATGGGCAAGAGCAAGAGATCCCTGCGCGTACTGCTCTTGTTCAATCCATCCCAACGGGCCTGTCCAAAATACGGATTTTGCCTGCGCGATCTTTTCCAAAAACAGCTTTTGGGTTTCAGGGCCGATGTCATACTCCTTCCCTTGGCCTGGAATTCCATCTTTGGGCAAAATTATTTTTTCGGGGTGCAAAAATCTGACATTCTGCTTTGAAACCTCTTGCGAAAGAAGGTTGCCCAACAGCACGAAATCTGCGGTTTTTGATATTGCGTCTATAAAAGACAGCTTGTCTTTTACCTTCTTGCCCCCTACCACAACCACAAACGGCCGTTCTGGCTTTTGGGAAAAATATTCCAGCGTGGAAACTTCTTTATCCAGCAGGAGCCCTGCAAAAGAAGGAAGCAATCGGGGCAGAGTTGCCAAAGTGGCATGCCTCCTGTGGCTTGCGGAAAACGCGTCGTTGACATACACGTCTCCCAGCATAGCAAGCTGTTTTGCAAACCCCCTGTCATTCTGCTCTTCTTCTTGATGAAACCGCACATTTTCCAAAAGCACAATGCTGCCTTCTGGCATTTCTTTTGCAAATACAAATGCTTCTCTGCCTAAGCAATCAGATGTTTTGAATATGGGCTTATCCAAAAGCTGGGAAAGCCGTTTTTGTATAGGGTCTAATCGTAAAGATTCTACCACTTTCCCTCCAGGGTCTCCTAAATGAGAAAGCAAAAACAGGGTGCGAGCGCCTTTTGAAAGCAGATATTCAAGAGTGGGAATTATCTGCCTGATTCTGAAATCATCCAGAATATTCCCCGAGGCATCCAGCGGAACGTTAACATCGCACCGCACAAGTATTCTCTTGCCCTGGATATCTGCCTTGAAAACCGTGTTCATTCTTTGAAATACACTGTATCTCCGGGATTCATGGTCCCTTTTTCTTTCTTTTGCGGTTCTTGCGCTGGGCTCTTTTCTTGTTTGCCCAATGCTTCTTGCAGCACTTTTTTCAGCTCGCTTTTATCCACTTGTTTTCTTTGCTGGGGAAATGCGCGGGGAGTGGGGCTCGCCTGCCGTACTGGACGTTCTTGCTGGACCCGAGGAGTAAACGAAACAGAAGCTGGCACAGGAATTGAGGGCACGGGTGAAGTTACGGTTGGAACTGAAACCGGAGCAGGGGCTGGAGCTGATTGCTGAACAGCAGGTGCTTGCTGCTGGACGGGCTGGGCGCTTTGCGCTGTTCTGCTTTTGAGCAGCTTGTTTCTGCACGATTTGCAGTAAACCGGGCGTTTGCCATCAGGAGGAAAAACCACTTTGGTCGGCTTTTGGCAGTTTGAACAGATTGCGTCATACAAGGCAGGACCGGCTCCAGAAGAGGACGAGGGCTGGGTCAGCGGCATTGATTTTTGGGCAAGCTCCTGGGCGCCTGTCCATACCGCAATCTTTTCCTCCACCTCTTTTTTAGGAGTTCCATAGGTGGCTCTCGAATGGTCGATAATCTGCTTTTCAAACGTAGCCTCGGGTTTCGCAATAGGAGGAAGAGTATATGCAGAAAACGGGCGGGAAGAAATTCCGTCAATCATGAGTTTCACATAAATATTGTATTTCCCAAGGTTCACAAAATCAGTTGCAAGGAATTCGGGAGTAAATTCTGCCTCCAGGAATTCCGCGTCTTCAGCTCCGATTCTGAAAATGACAAGCGTGCCCACGTTCCCGAACACCGCGTCCCGCACCTTTGCCTCGTCTCCTGTCCCCAGCTGGGCTATATACTGATGCCCAAGAATAAGAGCCAAGCGGTATTTGCGCGCTTCAGACAAAATATTGGTGAAACTGTCTGTGGCAAAGTTTTGGAACTCGTCAATGTACAAGAAGAAATCCTTTCTCTGCTCTTCTGGAATATCAACTCTCGACATTGCGGCAAGCTGGAGCTTGGTCACCAATAACCCTCCAAGAAGGCGCGAAGAATCTTCTCCTACTTTGCCCTTTGACAGGTTGGCAATCAAAATCTGCTGGCCGTCCATTACTTTTCGCATGTCAATTGAAGAACGAACCTGGCCTACGATATTCCGTATTAAAGGATTAGAAATAAACTGGCCAACTTTGTTTTGGATGGCGGCAGTTGCTTCTACCTCATATCGCTGGGTATACCTGGCATACTCTTGCACCCAGAACGCTTTTACCACAGGATCTTTAACATTATCTATCACCATCTTTCGATATTCAGGATCAGACATCAGACGGTTAATTCCGAGGAGCGTGGACCCGGGAGTTTCCAGCAAAGCAAGAATGGTATAATTCAAAATGTATTCCATTCTCGCAGACCATACGTCAGGCCACAGCTTTTTGAATACCGACATCAAGCCCGACACCACCACGTGCCGGTTTTCCTCTCCCACGTCTTCCATGACGTTAAAGGAAATGGGATACTCCATGTCTGAAGGATTAAAATAAATGGTGTCTTTGATGCGCGACTCGGGGATATACGAAAGCAATTCTTCTGCGGCTTCTCCGTGCGGATCAATAAACCCCAGGCCGCATCCCGCCTGAATGTCTTGTATAGCCATATTTTTGAGCATGACGGTTTTCCCCATTCCGGTTTTCCCCACAGCGTAAAAATGCCGCCTGCGGTCATCAATCCTAATTCCAAATTTCTTCCGGATATTGCGGAAACTCGTTTCTCCAAAGAAATTGATTTCGCTCATCCTGTAGTGAAATTTCAAATAGAATTTTTCTTCTCGTAGAAATACTCTTTC
>CAZWDJ010000024.1:0-1182 GCA_964632325.1 uncultured Candidatus Saccharibacteria bacterium
AAATGGATTTGTAGTGCATAACAGCGACGGAATGAGAAGATACTTAAAAGAGCTCAAGCCCACGGAATTTGAGGATATTATCGCCATGATCGCTTTGTACCGCCCGGGCCCCATGGAGCTTATCCCCGACTACATCGCCAGAAAACACAAGAAGAAAACCATTGAATATATTCATCCTAAATTGCAGCCCATTTTGGAAACAACGCAGGGAATCTGCATTTATCAGGAGCAATTAATGCGCATTGCGCGCGATCTTGCCGGGTTCTCTTTGGCAGACGCAGACGTATTGAGAAAAGCCGTGGGAAAGAAAATCAAAAGCTTGCTCATGGAACAGCAGGCAAAGCTGGTTTCGGGAATGGTGAAAAACGGCATTGAGAAAAGGGTCGCCAATAAAATATGGGAATGGGTTTTGCCGTTTGCCAGATATGGGTTCAACAGGAGCCATTCAGCCGCGTACGCCATTATCGCGTATCAAACCGCGTACCTGAAAGCCCATTATCCCAAAGAATTCATGTCTGCCTTGCTTACGTCTGAACGGAACGATACGGAGCGCATCGCCTTTTTAATTGAAGAAACGCGGAAAATGGGCATTGAAGTGCTTGCCCCCGACATTAACGAGAGCTTCAGCTTTTTTTCGGTTGTTCCAGACAAGCCCCAGGTGCGATTTGGGCTTCTTGCGATTAAAAATGTCGGAGAAGGCATTGTGCAGGCAATTATTCAAGAGCGGAAAGATCATGGGGCGTATCTCTCCATTCAGGATTTTATCACAAGGGTCAAAACTAAAGACCTGAACAAGAAATCCATGGAAAGTCTGACGCGAGCAGGAGTATTTGACCAGTTTATTGAGCGGAACCAGATTCTTTCCAATCTTGAAATGCTTTTGGAAATCGCGCGGGAAACCGCGAAATTCGCAGGCGGCCCCCAGCAATCCCTTTTTGGGGCAATATCGTCTTCCGCGCCCGTTATCAGACTGGCTCTTGCCAACCCTGCTTCTGAAAAGGAAAAGCTCCTTTGGGAAAAAGAGCTTCTTGGGCTGTACGTCAGTTCCCATCCTTTGCAGAGAGTCAGGAATATTCTAGAAAAGCGCACGTTCCCCATCTCAAAGCTCGCGTTCTACCAGGCCCAGCAAACAAGAAGCAGATTCCGCATCGGCGGCATTATTTCTTCTATCAAAAAAATCAT
>CAZWDJ010000024.1:1282-8417 GCA_964632325.1 uncultured Candidatus Saccharibacteria bacterium
AAACAAGAAGCAGATTCCGCATCGGCGGCATTATTTCTTCTATCAAAAAAATCATTACCAAGACCGGAAAGCCCATGCTGTTTATGCATGTGGAGGATTTGACGGAAAAGATTGAGGTGGTGGTGTTCCCCTCTTTAATTCAGACGTATCCCAGTGCGTTTCAGGAAAACAAAATCGTTCTTATCGGAGGAAGAATGGATGCCAGGAACGGAGAGCACAAGTTTATCGCAGAAGAAATTGAAGAAATTGTGGAACAGTGATTGAATTTTATTTCAGGAGTTTCGAACTCTTTTCTCTATGAGCCAAACACGTTTATCAAGAGCCGCCAGATCACTGTGGGTTGGATTCTTTTCAATTTTATTTTGTAGGGCTTCAAGACGAACACGTATTTTAAACACATCTTCCCTCATAGATTCTACAGAGGACCTCATGCCTTGCAGTTTATCTATCTGGGCTTCTATGGTTTCAATGCGTTTGCCAAGCTGCTCGATGAATTCACCGTTTGTTGACACACCCTCTGCTATTTGAGTCATACTGCTCCTCAAGTCTTCGGCAATAATATCAAAATGCCTCATTATTTCCTCCTTATCGTTTTTACTCTTTTTAGAGATTTTCTTTAGCATAATAGGTCCATTGTAGAGTACCCTCAAATGATGTCAATCTTAGTATCTCCGAGGATTCGTACTTAAGAAAAAACTAGGCATATGCCTAGTTTATAAGAGAAAAGGTTCAAAGGACCACTGGATTACTTTTCGTAATCGTCGTCAAATTCCGAAGTCACTTGTATGATTATTTGTGGGTCGCCCTCAATTAATCGATCAAGCATAACACCAAATTTCCGATCGGATTCAATTTCGCCTTCGCTAGGGGGCATCGGGCCGATATTGTCCCAAGACTCGTATCCGGAGTACGTATCTGCATCATTTTCTGCGATGCTGAACGTATTCACGCCATCACTAATCGTGACTCTTACAGAATTGGTTGTGGTAAGCGAGTCCAAGGCGTCATAGAGAGCTCTTCGTCGAGCTATCCTTGCACGCAATACTTCTTCATGCTGGGCTCTCATTTTGAGTACAGCGTCGAGCAAGGGTTGTACTCGCGCGAGCACCTTTCCAACCTCTCCTATCTCTGGGTTTGAGGTCATGAAATCCTCCTTTCTATGCTATTCAATTCTATAGTCATTTTGATATAATTTGTCAATTGCGTAGCGAGGAGGTCTTGTTTAAAGAGCTTACTCCCCTTTTTATTAGCTTTATGCTACGATACGCCAATATATGGAAAAACCCCTTGAATTAGAGCATATCAGGCATTCTTTTGCCCATGTGCTTGCCGCGGCAGTTAAAAAGCTGTACCCCAAGGCCACGCTTGGCATTGGCCCTGTTATTGAGCATGGTTTTTACTATGATTTTGGAAATCTCACCGTTGCCAACGAGGATCTTCCTCGGATCGAGAAGGAAATGCGAGAGATTGCTAAGGGAAGCCATGCTTTCAAGAAAGAACTTTGGACTTCTCAAAAAGCAGCTAACCATTTCAAGAAGCTCAAGCAGCCCTTCAAGCTGGAATTAATCAAGGATTTGAAAGCAAAGAAGCCCATTCGGCAAGCTCAGGGTAAAGTCGGCATGGTACATACTGGTGAGGTATTCTTGGATTTGTGCAAAGGAGGCCATGTTGAAAATACCAGCCAGCTTCCTTTGGACGCATTCAAGCTCACTTCTGTTGCAGGAGCATACTGGAGGGGCGATGAAAAGCGTCCTATGCTTACGAGAATTTATGGAGCCGCGTTTTTGTCTAAAAAAGAATTGGACCAGCATCTTTGGCAGCAGGAAGAGGCAAAACGGAGGGATCATCGCGTGCTTGGAGAAAAGCTTAAGCTGTTTACCTTTGCTCCTGAAGTAGGGCCAGGCCTTCCTTTATGGCTTCCCAGAGGAACCATTATTCGCGATGAAATAGAAAAATACGCAAAGCAGATGGAAAAAGAGTGGGGGTATCAGCGTGTCACAACTCCGCATATCGCAAAAGAGGAACTGTACAAAATGTCGGGCCATATCCCCTACTACGCAGACAGCATGTTTCCGCCTATGAAATTGGATGACGGCAACTATTACTTAAAAGCCATGAACTGTCCGCATACGCACATGATCCTGCGGTCTGAAATGCGGAGCTACAGGGATTTTCCGGTCAGGTTCGCGGAATTTGGAACTGTGTACCGGTACGAGCTTTCAGGAACTCTTGCGGGGCTTTTGCGCGTGCGCGGCATGACGCAGAACGATGCCCACATTTACTGCAGAGAAGACCAGGTGGAAGAGGAATTCCTGAAAGTCATGAAAATCCATGAATTTTGGTACAACAAAGTGTTTGGCATCAAGGATTTTTACATGCGCCTTTCTCTTCCCGCCAAAGACAAGAAAAAGTACGCAAACATGCCACAGGGCTGGCAAAAAGCGGTTGCCCTGGTGAGGAGCGTCATGCAAAAGTCCGGATTGCCTTTTCAGGAAGTGGAGGGAGAAGCCGCGTTTTACGGGCCCAAGGTAGACTTTCAGATTAAAAGCGCGATCGGCAGAGAAGAAACAGCGTCTACCAACCAGCTGGATTTTTTGGCAACAAAAAGATTTAATTTGACGTATAAGGACAAAGAGGGCAAAGACCAGCCCTTGTATGTCATTCACCGCGCTCCTTTGGGAAGCCAGGAACGGTTCATTGCTTTTTTGATTGAACACTACGCAGGCGCCTTTCCTCTGTGGCTTGCTCCTGAACAGATATGGGTACTTCCCATTTCCGATCAGTTCATTCCATTTGCCCAGCAGGTAAAAGCGGAAATGGAGAAGAAAATCCTTGACGCGCGCATTGCGATACGCCAGGAAAATGAAACCCTGGGCAAGAAAATCCGTGAAGGAGAAATGCAGAAAATTCCTTATCTCGTGATTCTGGGGGAAAGAGAAAAAGCCGCCAATGCAGTAAGCGTGAGGGAGCGGGGCAAGGGCAATGCTGGCCAAGCGTCTATTGATCAATTCTGCCAAAAGATTACGCAAGAAATTCAAAACAAAACCCATGGAACTCTCTAAGGGCGCAAAACTATTATTGGAGCGGTATCAGGCATGGAATCAAAGCTTGCAGCCAAAGGCAAATATCGCCAATATCGTGGTGGACGATGTTGCCGCAAAGGTTGCGTCATTCTACGAAAAGATCCGGGGCGTTGTTGACTGGAGAGAAGAGCATCTGTTAAGGAAAAACGCGGTGGAGCGCATTTTCAAGCGCCGCCTTATTCTCAACGGCAACACCGCAGAAATGGCTGAACCCCTGCTTATTGAATTGATCCGGGGAGGGCATTTTCCCAATGACCGCATCCCTGTTGCAAACATTGAGCGCGTGCAGAGCGTGATCAATAAGTACATCTTTCTTGCGCACCACAGCAAGGCCCACGCAAGACAAGAAGAGCACGCGGATCTTGATGAGTGGCTGTTTGTCATTACCGCGTGCGAAATTGAAGAAATCCTTGCCAACCCCATGCGCGAGCGGGCGTTGATCGAATTTATGTCCCAGGATATGGAAGAATACATCCAGATCCGCAGGCGGGACCAAAAAAAGATTTCCGACGAAGACCGCAAACTCCAGATCTTTGTCGGGGTGCAACGCGCGCTTTTCAAGCTGGACGAGCCCACGATTTCTTTGCACATCTTGGAACGCTTGTATCCGAGCTGGAACAATCCCAGCCAGCAAGACCTGCTGCTTATCGCCCAGCATATCGCTTCTGCGAAATCATCCATTGAAACTGCTTTGAGGCACCCCTTGGCAGATAAATTCTATCAGGCGATTGAGCGGAAAGATACTCCATATCTTTTGCTTGGAGACATTCTTGCCGATCACCCAACCGATTTTCTGGATATTGCCTTGAAGCCCAGCTCATTTGAAGGGGCTACATCCCGCGCATACCAGCACAGGTTGGAAAAGCACAAAGGAAGAATGAAGCGGACAGCGTTTTTCAGCACGCTTTCCGTGTTTCTTTCCAAAGTGTTGGTGGTGCTTGCCATTGAAATTCCGGTGGATACCTATGTTACCAAGGAAGTGAATTACAAACTCCTTGCATGGAGCATTGCCCTTCCCCCGCTTTTTCTTTTGTTTTTAATCAGCAGCAAAAAATCCTCTTCTGACGAAAACGTGCAAAAAGTTTTGCTGGAGATAGCGCGCATCACGTACGCAAGCGAGCGCAAGGAAACCAAAGAAATCGCCCTTCCTATTGATAAAAAGAGTCTTATCGGCCTTGTTGTGGTTGCAACATACCTGTTCAGTTTTGTCTTTACGTTTGGTTTTATCTACGTTGTTTTGAGGGCGTTTGAGTTCAGTATTCTTTCCATAGCGCTTTTCATGCTGTTTCTTTCCCTTGTTTCGTACGCGGGCATGCGAATACGCCAGAGGAGCCAGGAGCTCATGGTGCAAGAACCCAAAGAAGGCATTCTGTTCAGCGTGTTTGAATTCTTTGTGCTTCCGATTACGCAGGTCGGGAGATGGTTTTCCGGAAAAATATCAAAGTACAATGTGCTGACGCTTTTGCTGAACGTGTTTATTGAAGCGCCTTTCCAGCTTTTCGTTGAGTTTATTGAGCAATTAAGGATTTTTTGGAAGGAAAAGAAAGGTCAAATCCATTAGATTTTCTTGTCGCTGTCAGCATATCTTGCGGCACCGAGCCTTCGTCAGCTCCAGCAGCTGACGAGGCTCTGCGCTCTCATCCACTGGGCTTTGAGCAAAAGCTCAAAGACCAAGCCCCAGAGGATTCCGAGGGCTGCCGTCAGATATACTGACAGCTCCTTCTGAGACGCATGAAAAAAATGGTTGTAATTGTCGGGCCGACAGCTTCAGGGAAAAGCGATCTTGGGGTTGTTCTTGCCAGGAAGTTTGGCGGAGAGATTGTTTCTGCGGACTCCAGGCAGGTGTACAAGGGATTGGATATCGGAGCAGGAAAAATCACAAAAGCGCAGATGAGGAATGTTCCTCATTATCTCCTTGACGTTGCCTTGCCAAGCAGGCGTTTTAGCGTATCCCAATACCAAAAGCTGGCATTGAAAGCCATTGCCAGTATTCATGCAAAGCACAAGGTTCCTTTTTTGGTTGGAGGCAGTCCGTTGTATGTTTTTGCTTTGACAGACGGTTGGCAGATTCCTGAAGTGAAACCCAGTACAAGACTGCGAAGCGAATTGGAAAAATTGAGCACCGAAGAACTTTTGATTAAATTGAGATTGCTTGATTCAAGAAGGGCAGAAACTATAGAGCAAAAAAACAGGAGGCGGCTGATCCGCGCCTTGGAGATCGTTCTTTCTACTCGTAAGCCCGTGCCTCCATTGGCAAAAAAGCCGTTTCCCTACCCTGTGCTGTTTTTGGGCATTCAGCGTTCTGAAGCCGATTTGAAAAAGCGCATTCGCGAACGTTTGGTGAAGCGTTTGCGGCAAGGAATGGTCAAGGAAGTGGAGCGGCTTCATGCAATCGGACTTTCGTTTGCAAGACTGGATGAGCTTGGCCTCGAATATAAGTATGTCGCGTTGTATCTGCAAAAAAAGCTTTCAAAACAGGATATGCGGGAAAAGCTTGAACGAGCCAGTCTCGATTTTTCCCGCAGGCAGATGACGTGGTTTAAAAGAGATTCGCGAATCCACTGGATTAGAACCATAGGGCAGGCAGAAAAGGCGGTGCGGCAATTTCTCAAAGATTCCTAGCTAGATAACAGATTGCGCAATATATTGGTTCCAAGATCAGGGCTTACCGTCCCTTTTGTTGCAGCCATAAGCTGGCCCAAAAGGAATTGCAAGGCGTTTTCCTTGCCTTTTTTGAAGTCTGAAGCTGCTTTGGGATTTTTTTGGATGATCTCCTTTGCCATTTGCTCAATCTTGGACGTATCATTCATCTTTGCAAGGCCTTTTTCATCAATGATGTTTGAGGGATCTTTTCCGGTCGCAAACATTTCTTTGAGCACGGCTTTTGCGGTTGCGCTGGCAAGCACTCCTTTGTCAATAAGCTGGATAAGCTCTGCAAAGTTTTCGGGAGTGATGCGAAAACCCTCTTGACTCACTAAAGACCCTGCAAGAAGGCCCTGGAGATCTGTAAGGATATAGTTTGAGCAAAGTTTTGTGAGCTTGCGCAATGCTTCAGGGGCAAGATGGGAATCCAGCTCGCTTATCACTTTTTCAAAATACTGCCCCAATTCCCTATTTTTGACAAATACGTCAGCTTCCTGTTCTGAAAGGCCATACTCCCTTTGGAACCGCTGTTTTTTTTGCTGCGGAAGTTCTGGCAGCTGGGCGCGCAATGCCTCTATTTCTTCCTGCTGAAATGAAAGAAGCGGAATGTCAGGTTCCGGGAAATATCGGTAGTCATGCGCTTCTTCCTTTCCGCGCTGGGGAAAAGTCTCACCTTTTTCGTCATTCCACCCCCTGGTTTCCTGGGCAACATCTTTGCCAGATTCCAGCATTTGTTCCTGGCGCTTGATTTCAAATTCAATTGCCCGTTCAACCGAACGGAATGAGTTGAGATTCTTTACCTCTACTTTGGTTCCAAGCATTTTCACGCCCTCTTTCTGTATGGATATATTGGCTTCAACCCTCATTTGCCCTTTTTCCATGTCTGCGTCAGATACGCCCAAATAGCGCAAAACCAGCTGGAGCTCCTGGGCAAATTGGCTTGCCTCTTTTGCGTTTTGGATGACAGGCTCTGTGACGAGCTCCATTAAAGGCAGTCCAGCTCTGTTGAAATCCACTAAGGAATAATCTTTTCCTCGAGAATGGATGAGCCGCCCTGTGTCTTCTTCCAAATGGATTCGCGTGAGCTGAATATCTCGTCCTTGCACAGCAAGTTTGCCGCCCTTGCAAAGAGGCATATCGTATTGGCTGATTTGGTATCCCTTGGGAAGATCGGGATAAAAGTAGTTTTTGCGGTCAAATTTAGACTGCAAAGGAATAGAACACTCCAAAGCAAGGCCTACCTTCAATACCCTTTGTATTGCCGCTTCATTGGCCACTGGGAGCGTTCCAGGATGCCCCATGCATATAGGGCATATATTCTGGTTTGGCCGCTGTTCTGAAGGATCGTTCAGGCAGGAGCAAAACATTTTGCTCTTTGTATTTAATTCGGCGTGGATCTCAAGGCCAAT
>CAZWDJ010000025.1:0-8299 GCA_964632325.1 uncultured Candidatus Saccharibacteria bacterium
GGGATGGCGCCGGAGCTGGAGGAGGCGGCTCGGGTGCAGGGGCAGGCGCAGGAGCTGGTGGCGGAGGCGGAGCAGCAGGCGCTCCAACTGGAGCTCCTGGACATGTCATTCTCGCATCTCCTGCTTGGAAACTGTCGAAATAATACTCTGACGCTTCAAGTCTTCCGTCTGCTCCAAGCAGAACTCCTGCGATATTGACGCTCCCTGTATTCACGCTCTGATCTGATATTGCATTCCCATCCACCCATGTCTGCACTCGCCCTGCTGTTGGACTAACCACAACACGCTGTTCAACGCAGTACCAGGTATTCAAAGCAAAATCAAAACCGGTGTCTTGCCATGTTCCATTGGCATACACATTGAAATTATTATTCGGATTGCTTGCAAGCTTGCGCGCTCCCACCACGCTTACCAAACTGCCACTGGAATTTGAGTTGGCATCTGTGGTAGCGCCCATGAAAATCTGCGGATTCCCCTCTGGAACGTCTGAAATCATCTTCATCATAACGCGCAGATATACGTCTAAAGAAGGAGTGATCCCCTGCTTTATATTCGCATCATCATTCGTTCCGTTTGTTTTTGCGTGCAATCCAAAACTTCCCTCGTATGCCGCCTGGCTGATAACTTCAAGCGTATTTCCAGACTCAATAAGGGAATTCTGCCACTGGCTGATATCCCCGCCCTCAAACCCGTCAGAAAACAAAGTGGCGGATCTCGTGTCTCGGACAACGAAAGCAAAAAGAAAAACAACGACAGCAGAAACAAAAAGAAAATATCTCGCCATTGCTCCAGTATACCTCAAAATCCCTAGCGAATCATGCTCCCTGGAGGAATATCCTTTTCAGGATGCATGAGCACAGGCCTTCCTGCCGCTTCTGCGGCCAAAATCATGCCCTGGCTCTCAATCCCTTTGATCATTCTCGGCTGCAGATTCACGATCACCGGAATCTCTTTTCCCAAAAAATGGCTGGGCTCAAAAAATTCAGCCATGCCTGTGACAACCTGCCTGGTTTCTACTCCAAAATCAATTTCCAGGCGCAATAACTTGTCGGTGTTCGCGATTCTTTCTGCGTGGATAATCTTTCCTATGCGGATATCCAGCTTTTGAAGGTCGGCTAAAGAAGCAAATTCTCCGGTATCTGCCTTTGCTTTTTGCGGCTTTGCGGCCTTTGCAACCCTGTCAAACGAAAGCAAAAACCACGCCGTGTATTTTTGCGGATTTTTTTTCATATCGTCCTGGATTTCCCGCGCGTCTGCAAACTTCCAATCTTCGGCTTCTTTGAGATCGGGCAAAGGATCTTTGTCATATGTTCCCAAAAACACGTGGTCGTATTCGTGCTCGTGCATGCCTTGGTCCAAAGCAGCTTTGTACGTGAATGAAAAAATCTCCTCAAGCTTTGTGTCAAATCCCATTTCCTCTTTCAATCTGCGATGAGCCGCGTCCAGCGTATCTTCTCCTGGCCGCGGATGACTGCAGCACGTATTGGTCCACAGCCCTCCTGAATGGTGCTTGGACGAGGCGCGCTTCACCAGCATGAACTTGCCTTTTGAATTGAAGATGAAAATGGAAAAACAGCGGTGAAGCTTTGCCTCCCGGTGCGCTTTCATTTTTTCTTCAGTCCCTATCTCTTTGTCGTGTTCATCTACAAGGATGACTCTTTCTTCCATATGCGTCTTGATACCCAGATTATACCCATTCCAGACAAGATGCCAATGGTAGCTCCCCCCGCAATATCCGAAACCCAATGAAGTCCTGCTATAACTCTGGCAACTCCCATTGCAGTTGCTCCTGCAAACAAGACTACCCCCAACCTCTTATCGTACACATATACGATTGTAGCAAGAGCAAAGAAAAATGCCGCGTGCCCCGAAGGAAATGACGCAGAAGCAGAATGCTCAATCAAGGGCTGGATATTCTTTTCTACAAACGGCCGCTGCCTATGCCAAAAAAACCGGATTGCCTCGGTAATAATGCCCCGGGAGAGAAGAACGGCAAGCACCATCTCTGATCCTATTAAAAGATACTTCTTTCGCTTCTTGAGCAACAAGAACGCGGCTGCCGCAAGCAACACGTACCCTGCGTACTCTGCGAAAAACACGACGAGAGCGTTCATGCGCGAGAAAGACTCACAAGATTATCAATAAGGCATGCTACGGTCAAGGGACCAACTCCTCCTGGCACAGGACTTAAAAACGAAGCTTTGCGAAAAACACTTTCTTGTTCTACATCTCCCGATGCTTCTCCTGCTTCCACGCTCTTGCCTGCATCAATAACAACTACTCCTTCTTTTATCATCGCACCTGTAATAAGATTTTTCTTTCCTACTCCCGAAATGATTACATCAGCTTGCTTTAGTATTTCTTCTTTGTTTTGCGTAGATTGGCGCACAAGATTAAATCTAATTCTTTGTTTGGAAAGCCATGTCATCACCGGGGAACCCACTAATCTCCCAGCTCCCACTACTACGACCTGTTTTTCTTTAAGATTCGCTCCTGTTTCTTTTAATAAGAGAGAGATGGCGCGCACAGTGGGAGGAAACAAAGGATCATCCGATGAAGCAAAGGACTCAAGGCGAGCAGAAGAAAGCACGTCTACATCTTTTTCAAAAGGAATAAGGTCTAGAATCTCTTGAGTCTGGATATCCTTGGGAAGTGGAAGCTGTATCAGCATGCCAGTTACCAAAGGATCTCTACCCAAAGCAAGAACTTTTTCTTTTAACTCTTCTTGCGAAATATTTTCTGGATATCCAAATAATTCAAATCCAATGCCAAGATTTTCACAAGCCTTCTTTTTTTCTTCAATATATTTTACAGAAGCTCCTTGATTCCCTACCTGGACAACCGCAAGCTTTAACTTCTCTAATCCTGAAGTTTTTTTAAGTTCACAATAGATTTTTGCAGCAACAGATTCCCCTAAAAGCATGATTGCCATGTCGTTAATATGCAAGAGGAAACCTGGAACACAAGGCCTCCACTTTCTGCTTGATGCCTTTGACGGTTTCGTTTTGCGCGATTTCTTCCCTAAACTTTTTCAAATATATTTTGCGCTCTTCTTTGTCTTCTGGAAGAGAATATATTCTGATCATCTGCAGGATTTCTGAAATCCAGCCTGCTATCAATTTCATTTCTTCTTCTTTCATGCCTCGGGACGTAATGGCGGGAGTGCCCATGCGTATGCCTGAAGGATAAAACGGGGAAGAAGGATCCTGGGGAATCGTATTTTTGTTTAACGTAATGCCTGCCAAATCCAGCGCTTTTTCCGCAAACACTCCCAGCCCTTTGCCGTACGGAGTAAGATCAACAAGCAACAAATGGTTCTGCGTTCCGTTAGACACCAGCGTCTGCCCTTTTGCCATAAGCTCTTTGGCAAGAACATCCGCGTTTTTCACCACTTGCTGGGCGTATACCTTGAATTCGGGCATCATTGCCTCTCCAAGCGCTACCGCGATTCCGGCAGTCTGGTGATTATGCGGGCCTCCCTGCAGTCCGGGAAACACAGCTTTATCAACCTTCTGTCCAAGCTCCGGGTCTTTTTTCAGCCCCTTGTCTGTCACCATGATCAACGCTCCTCTTGGACCCCGTAAGGTCTTATGCGTTGTGGTTGTAATAATATGCGCAAACGGCGCCGGGCTTGGATGCGCCCCTCCCAGCACCAGCCCTGCGACATGAGCAATGTCTGCGGCAAGAAAAGCTCCCACTTCATCGGCAATCTTTGCCATTTCCTCAAACGGAAAAATCCGGGGATACGCAGAAGCTCCAACCCATATGAGCTTTGGCTTATGCTCAAGCGCAAGCTGCCGCGCTTCAGCAAGGTCAATCATGCCGTCTGCTTTCACGTGATACTGCACGCTTTTGTAAAAGATGCCTGAAAAGCTGGTATCCCATCCATGGGTTAAATGGCCTCCGTCCCGCAAGTTCTGTCCCATAATAACATCTCCGGGAGAACAGCATGCTAGGTACACGGCAAAGTTGGCAGGCGTGCCTGAATACGGCTGCACATTGGCGTGAGGAACCATGAATGCCTGCTTTGCGCGCTGAATGGCAAGGTCTTCAATCTGGTCAACAAATTCGTTGCCGCCGTAGTAGCGCTGATGCGGATAGCCTTCTGACTACTTATCTGTAAGAATGCATCCCAGCGCTTCCAGCACCGCGGGCGAGGTATGGTTTTCCGAGGGAATCATTTCCAACCCTTTCCTGCGCCGGTCTTCTTCGGCTTTAATCAGCTCGTATATCTGAGGATCTGTATCTTGAAGAAGTTTCATTTGCGTAGAATATCGTGATTTTCTCTGGTTAAATCAATGACTCTAGAAGAGTTTGCAACAAGCTCTCCTCCGTCGATAAGAAGGTCTGGCTTTTCCTGCTGCTTTGAAAAGGTTTCTTGTATCATCTGCGCGCTTCTTAGAGGCAATGTCCCTGAAATATTGGCGGAAGTCTGGACCAAGGGACGGTCCAAGCGCGCAAGAATGTCTTGCAATAGCCTGCTGTCTGGAACCCTCATTCCTATCGTTTCCTTGATCCGCAACTCTTTGGGCAGATTTCCTTTGGATTTCAAGATTGCGGTGACTGCGCCCGGCCAAAAAGATTTCAAAAACTTTTCTTGCGAATCTGAAACGCGCGCGTACCTCTTTGCCATTGCAATATCCTTGACAAACACGCCTAGGGGCTTTGAAGCCTGCCTTTGTTTTATGGAAAAAATTTTCTGGATTGCCTCAGGATGGCTTATGTCTGCCAGCAAGCCGTATACCGTATCAGTAGGGCATGCCACTACATTACCTTGCTCCAGCGCTTCCAGAATCTTATTTTCGACAGATCCAAGCCCTATATTCAAGCTCACAATTTCCATTCCCCATTGTATTGCCTTTCCCTAAAAAAGCAAAGACCCCTTCAGAAACGATTCTAAAGGGGGATTGGGAGTCCTGCTTACGGACTTGGGGGAAAGTTCTCGAGGGGGACGAAGACTCTCTTTCTCATAAGCAGGACTCCCTTATCTATGAGGATGCGCGACGACACTTGCCCAGAGGGGGCAGGTGGCTCAGACGTCAGCGACCCGCGGCGACAATACTAGCACAAGAGCAAAAATCCGTCAAGGGTTTAAGAAAAGCTTACTCTCGTCAGGAAGATTTTTCATTATTTGCACTCCCGGGCCGATTGTACAGTTTTTCCCAATCAATATGCCTGGCATAGTTCCTGCGTGAATACCAATTCTTGTCTCCTCTCCAATCGCAACCCCCAAAGACGTGGTATGGGTATCCACTTTTTTCCCTTTTACTTCAGCTATGATAGGTCCTCTGTCAAGCCGCCTGTTTGCGGAAATAAACCCAGCCCCTATTCTGCAATTCTTGCCAATCAAAGAATTCCCAACATATCCTGAATGGAAATGCGCTCCCTCTTGCACAATGCTATGCTTGATTTCGCAGAACGCGCCGGTTTTTACGTCTTTTGCTATATCTGTAGCTCCCTTAATAACATTGGCATATCCTATCTCCGTGTTTTCTCCGATAAAGCACGGCCCCTGAATTACCGTATGATCCTTAATAACGGCGTTTGCTCCGATAAAAACTTCTCCGCTGATGCTGACATTTTTCCCTATCACGCACCCAGGATCGATACGGGGCTTGAACGTGTCTGAATTCAAAAGAATATCTAAGATGCCGAATAATTCCCAGGGATATTTTAGCGCAGGAACGTCTTTTTCAAGCTCCACCAAAGTCCCCTTCTTGTGCTTTAAATAGATATTGATTGCTTCAATAAAATCGGCTTCGTGGTGGCTGGGCATCTTTTCGTAATATTGAAAAAAATCAGATTCAAAAAAGTAAAATCCAATAACTTTAATCTGCGAGGGCTCTTTGCCTTGTTCTGGATTTTCTTGAATCTCAACAATCTGCTCGCCTTGAAAACGGGCAATGCCGTAGTCCCAGGGCGTCAGCGTCTTGGCTCCCACCAAGACTGTCTGGAATCCCGCTTTTCTTTTCAAGAGCACCTGCTGTGCAATGTCTTTTGAATTCACCTTATTGGGCCACACGACAAAAAACTCCTCTTTGATATATTCTTTTGCCTGCCATAGAGCATTTCCGGTTCCCAGCGGCTGCTGCTGAAACACAAAACGCAGAGAAACGCCCAAATCATTCTCTTTTTCCAATATCTGTGGGATCTGCGAATTTGCCGAGCATACGACTACGATATCTTTGACGTTATTATCCACCAGCCCTTTTATGGTCCAATACAATACCGGCTTGCCCAAAAGATAGGAAGCTGCCTTATGCTGGCCGTTTAAAGGCCAAAACCTGGAAGATTCTCCTGCTGCTATTACGACTGCTTGCATGATTTAGTATGTATAGATAATTTGTAAAATCAATTTGGCAAGCTTGTCAGGATCGTGGCGTATCAATGTCCGCAAAGATGCCAGGGGGTCGTGCGCAACCACCTTTGAAGCATGCCTGTGCACCAAATCAGCTCCCACAAATCTCTTATCCGATCCGGAATCTGCAACAACCACGTGTTCGCCCTTGCGCATATATTTCCCTAACAGCTTAGGACTCGGACTCTTATTATTGTACAGGATATAGTCAAGCTTTGCTCCAATATACTTTTCAATCTGCTCTGCGAACTCCTGCGCTGTCCATCCTTCGGTCTGGCCTGCTTTTGCCATAAGATTGCAAGGAAATATTTTCTTTGCCTTGCTCTTCTTAATTGCTTCGGGAATTCCAGGGACTAAAAGATTAGGCACCAAACTGCAGTAAAAATCTCCAGGGCCTATCACGATCGCATCTGCCTCCATAATGGCTTTTATTGCTTTGGGATTTGCGCGGGCTTCAGGCTCCAGCTCCAGTTTGTTGTAATTTCTCAAGTCTGCCTCGTGCAGATCCGACTCTTTGCGCAGAATTTTTCCGTTTTCCAAATGCGCCACCAGCCGTATCTTATCTAATGTCACTGGAATCACGTCTCCTTCCAAGCGCAGGATATCAGACGCTTTTTCCACGGCCTTATCAAAGCTTCCTGTCACCTTTTCCAGCGCGGAAAGAAGGATATTGCCAAAACTATGGCCTTTCAATCCTCCCGACTCAAACCGGTAATTCATCAATTCTCTCATGACCCTGTCTGACCGGGAAAGCGCGACAAGGCATCTTCTGACATCTCCGGGAGGAAGCACCCCCAATTCATCCCGAAGCAATCCCGTGGATCCGCCGTCGTCAGACATGGTGACAATGGCAGACAGCTTGGTTGGGTATTTTTTCAAGCCGGTCAATACCGCGTAGGTTCCGGTTCCACCTCCAATCACTACAATAGCCGTATCTTTCATACCCCCTATCTTGCTCCAAAACGCGCTCTTTTGCAATGATTCCCTGATAATGCTGACGAGAAAAGAATCTGGAGTATTACGGCTGCTGCTACTCCACAGTCACCGACTTTGCCAGATTCCTGGGCTTATCCACATCATACCCCAAAGACACCCCGACATAGTACGCAAAAAGCTGCAACGGAATAACGGAAAGTATAGGAGTAAGCATTTCCAAAGTCTTGGGAATATATATGACGTCATCTGCAAGAGCGGCAATGTCGTGATCCCCTTGCGTTGCTATTGCAAGCACTTTTCCGTTTCTTGCCTTGATCTCCTGAATATTGGAAATCATTTTCTCGTATACGCTGTCTAGGGGGCAAATGGCCAGAGTGGGAAAATGTTCGTCAATAAGGGCAATGGGGCCATGCTTCATTTCGCCTGCGCCGTATCCTTCTGCGTGGATATATGAAATTTCTTTGAGCTTCAAAGCGCCTTCCAAAGCAACAGGGTAATTGTACTTCCTCCCGATGTACAAAAAGTTTTCGTGGTCTTTGTATTTTTGCGCAAGGCCCTGTATAAGCGAGAATTGCCCCAAGAGCATCCGCGCAAAGTCTGGCAGCTGCAGCAATGCCTGGCCAACAGCTTTTCCAGAAACCAAAGACATATCCCTCTGCCTTCCCAAGAACAGCGTCAGCAAGCTTAATGCCGCAAGCTGGGAGGTAAACGCTTTTGTGGAAGCTACTCCGATTTCAGGGCCCGCGTGGTTGTATATCCCCAAGTCAACTTCCCTGGCAATAGAAGAACCCACAACGTTCACAATCCCCAACGTCAATCCGCCCTTGCTCTTTACTTCTTTGACGCACGAAAAAGTATCCGCGGTTTCTCCGGATTGGGAAATGAATATGAATAATGTTTCTTTATCTACAATCGGCTTTCGGTATCTGAATTCCGACGCAATGCTTACTTCGGCTGGGATCCCCGCGTATTCTTCAAGCATGTATTCTCCAACCAGGCCGGCAT
>CAZWDJ010000026.1:0-7878 GCA_964632325.1 uncultured Candidatus Saccharibacteria bacterium
TTGGCAGCAAGATCAATTCGCAAAAAGCAGCGACCTGTACGCTTTCTTGAAAAAATACGCAACATGCCAGGAATGCGCCCCTTTGCCATATGCTTCTTTGAAACGCTGGGCGCAAGGGGAATTCACCAAGCGAAAGACGGCAATCCAATCTCAAGCCCTGGAGCTTTTGCTGCAAAACACGGGAAACGATCTGTGGCTGCTCTCAAATGAAATCTCAAAGCTTTGCCTGTATGCCGAGGGAAATGCCGTGTCAAAGGCCGATGTCCAGGCTCTTGTGTGGGGAACCGTGCAGTCAGATATATTCTTAACAATTGACGCTGTTGCCTCTGCGCAAAAAAAGCAGGCCCTAGGCCTGCTTTCAAAGCATATTGCGCAAGGAGAGGCGCCCGTGTACCTTCTGTCTATGATTGCGTACCAATTCCGCACGCTGCTGGAAATCAAAGACTGCGCGGAAAGAAAAGTCTCGCTTTCTTCCCTGGCTTTGCATCCTTTTGTTGTTAAAAAAGGGCATGCACAAGCTATGAGATTTTCCCTGGAGCAGCTCAAGCATATATATAGGAAGATCGCGCAGACAGACAGAGAAATGAAAACAGGGGCTATTGCCCCTGAAATCGGTGTTTCGCTCCTTGTTTCGCAGCTATGAAAGAATCTTGGCAATCGCTTTTGCCAGGCGGGATTTTCTTCTTGCGGCGGTGTTTGCCTTGATAAGGCCGGTTTTCGCGGCTTTATCCAGGGATTTGAAAACCTGCGAGAGAAGCTTTTTTGCCTCTTCCATGTTCTTTTGAGAGATTAAAAGCCGCTCTTGCCGCAAGAGATTTTTGAGTTTGTTTCGGGATATGAGATTTTTCGCCTTTCGCTTTATGCTTTGGCGCAAGGCCTTTTTAGCTGAACTGGTGATTGGCATACGATGTATATATCATATATCGAATGTATGCGCAAGTCTCTACAGCTATTGACAGCGGTTATTGCTCGCCGTATAGTCTAGAATATATGAGTATATCCCGACCAATTTCCGCAAAGAACGTCATTGTTACCCCTGTCAAGAGGTTGGGAGATTTTGCGCGTTGATTCTTCATACTATACAAGCAGCAGCTCCCAACCTCCAAAAGTTGGGAGTTTGTTTTTTTGGACTGACCCCGTCTCTTTCAAAGAGAGACGGGACGAGGCCAAAAGAGCACCTAAGAGCTTTGGGGCCCGGAGCAAACACAAAAGAGGAGGCGTTTTCATGGTTGACTCGATATTAGACATTCTTGATGATCTTCCTGTTTCAGAACAAGCAAAACAGCGGTACCGGAAGTGGGAAGCGCAAGTAGAAGCGCTTCAGCAAGAGTTGGAGCGACTGCCCGAAGGGTCACCAGATACACACTTTATTGCGCGCAAGATCGTGGATATTGAACGGCGCATTGTGGATTTCGAGAACGCAGTATCGTAGCCGAATTCTTGTAAGCGCGAACCAATCATACATTTTTATGCTATAGCACGAAAATGTACTACATAGCGCGGAGCTAACTCCGCGCTTTTTTCTTTCTCAATGATTTGATAAGGTCTCGGAGCTTTGCGGCCCGTTCAAAATCAAGGTTAGCAGCTGCCTCTTTCATTTCCTGCTCAAGCAGGGAAATGTCTTGGATCAGGCCAAATTCTTCTTCAATTTCTTTTTCCTTTGCCCCAAATTCCCATTCGCGTATGGCTTTCACGATTGCTTGCGGAGTAATGCCGTGCTTTTTGTTGTATTCTTCTTGGAGAATTCTTCTCCGTTGGATTTCCTGCATCGCGGATTTCATGGATCCTGTCATAGTGTCTGCGTACAAAATAACGTGGCCTTCCAAGTGTCTTGCCGTTCTTCCCATGGTTTGGATAAGCGTGGTTTCAGACCGCAGGAATCCTTCTTTATCCGCGTCCAATATAGCGACAAGGGAAACTTCAGGCAGATCCAGGCCCTCCCGCAAAAGGTTGATTCCTACCAGCACGTCATATTTTCCTTTTCTGAAGTTTTTCAATATTTCAGGGCGTTCCAGGGTCTTTACTTCCGAGTGCAGCCATTGGGAGGCAATGTGCTGCTGGGCAAGGAATTCTGAAAGTTCTTCTGCCAGGCGCTTGGTCAGAGTCAGCGCAAGCACGCGCTGGCCCTTTTGTTTTCTCTTCTTGATTTCTTCAATCAAATCTTTGACTTGGCGTTTGGTTGGCCGGATTTCAATAGAGGGCTCCAGAAGCCCTGTGGGCCGTACGATCTGCTCCACAATCGCTTTTCCGGCTTTTTGCCTTTCTTCTTTTGCGGGAGTTGCCGAAACATAGATTTTCTGCGGAGTTTTCTGCTCAAACTCTTCAAACTTCAACGGTCTGTTGTCTATGGCAGAAGGCAGTCTGAATCCGTGTTTCACGAGCACTTCTTTTCTTGCCTTGTCTTGTATTGCCATTGCCCTAATTTGCGAGAGCGTCTGATGGGATTCGTCTATAAACACGAGAAAATCTTTGCTGAAGTAGTCAATGAGCGTAAACGGGGGATCTCCCGGCTTTCTGAATTCCAAATGCCTTGAATAGTTTTCAATGCCGTGGCAGTAGCCGGATTCCTGCATCATTTCAAGGTCAAAGTTGGTGCGGCTTTCCAGCCGCTGCATTTCAACAAGCTTGTTTTCTTTTTTGAGTTCCCGCAGCTGGTCCTGGAGCTCTGTGCGTATATTTTCCATTGCAAGCTTTACTTTCTCTTCTGACGCGACCCAGAATTTTGCAGGGTACAGTACATAGGGATCTGTCCACGAAGCATAGGAGGGCACGAGAGCGCTTTGGCTTGTTGAAATGCCCTCAATAGAATCTCCTTGGAATTCAACGCGCACAACAGATTTTCCCGTCACCAAGTGGATTTCAATGACGTTTCCCCTGACCCTGAATGTTCCCGGCCCAAATTCGGTGTCATTGCGCTGATACTGCAAGCCCGTAAGACGGACAAGAAAGTCCCGCCTTTTGATCAGCTGGCCTGCTTGCAGGGTAAAGCTCACTTTTCGGTATTCTTCCGGAGACCCGATGTTGTAAATGCAGGAAACCGAAGCCACCACAATAGCGTCGTTTCTTGCCAAAACGTCTTGCGCCGCTTCATGGCGCATGCGGTCAATCACCTCGTTGACCTTGGAATCTTTTTCAATATATGTGTCTGTTTGGGGAATATATGCTTCCGGCTGGTAGTAGTCGTAGTATGAAACAAAATAGTGCACCGCGTTTTCGGGGAAAAACTCCTTGAATTCTTGGTACAGCTGCGCCGCAAGCGTTTTGTTGGGGCTGATAACCAATGCAGGGCGCTGAAGCTTCGCTATTACGTTAGACATGGTGAAGGTTTTCCCGCTTCCGGTCACGCCCAAAAGCACCTGGTGCTTTTTCCCTGCTTTGTGGTTTGCAATCAGCTGCTCAATGGCTCTTGGCTGATCTCCCGTGGGCTTGAATTTTGAAACTAAATTGAATTGCATTACAATGGCTTTATCATGATTTCTTATCTAAAGGGAAAAGTCTTGGCCCAATCTCCCGACTCTTTTATACTAGAAGCAGGAGGAGTGGGATACAAGGTGTTTGTGGGGCAGTCCTTGCTTTCATCTTTGGTTCCAGGTCAGGCTGCCGAAGTATTTTGCCATTTGCACGTAAAACAGCAAGAAACTCTTGAATTGTACGGGGTTTCTTCTGCCGAAGCGCTGACGCTGTTTGAATCGTTGCTTTCGGTGTCTGGCATAGGGCCAAAAGCGGCCCTTGCGATTTCTTCTTTAGGAAGCGCGCAAGATCTCCAAAAAGCGATCAAAGACGGGGATGAGCGTTTTTTCGCGGGAGTGCACGGCGTAGGGAAAAAGAAAATCCAAAAAATCATCCTGGAGCTTGCGGGAAAAATCACAACCGGCAGTCAGAAGGAAAAAGTCCAAGACCAAGATGCCCTAGACGCCCTTATTACGCTTGGATTTTCCAGGCAGCAGGCAAAAGGAGCTTTATCAAAGGTTTCTTCTGGCGCGCAAGACACTTCAAAAAGAGTGCAAGAGGCATTGCGGGTACTGGGGAAAGCCGCTTGATTATTTCCCGAAAATGCGCATAATTGCAGCAGAGGATCTTGAAGGCAGAAGAGGTTGAAAGGAGAGAATATGCACCTTTTTCTTTTTGGCTTTTTGATTGCTTTCTTGGGCATGGCTTTTTGGACCCCCCGCTTCTTGGGGCGCATCTGGAATATATACGTCCGACATTACGGCAGTATGTCAGAATCTCATCCAGAGGTTCCCCTTGAAGGCATGGAAGTAGATCCTAGGTACTGGCGGAGGCACCGGAACGGAACAGATCCTGCCAAGGCAAGGACTTTTAGGTAAACATAGCGTTCATCTTTTGCGTGATGAGCGCTCTTTTATTGCCATATCTGGTATGATAGGGTAAAGCCCATGTTGATTTTTCTTCGCAAGATTGCGCCTACATTTCTTATCAGCTGGTATCATTTCTTGCTGTCTTTTTTAGGCGCGCTTTTCTATGGATTTCCGTCCCGAAACCTTGTTGTTATCGGCGTGACAGGAACAAACGGAAAATCCACGACCGTAGACATGATTTCCAGGATTTTTGAGGAGGCAGGGCTCAAGACTGCTTCCTTGTCTTCTATTCGTTTCAGAATCCAGGGAAATGAGCAGAAGAATATGCTGAAAATGACTATGCCCGGGCGGTTTTTCATCCAGCAGTTTTTGCGCAGGGCGGTTTCCGAGGGATGCACGCACGCGGTAGTGGAAGTAACGTCAGAGGGCATTCTCCAACACCGGCACAGGTTCATTCGCTTTCGCACCGCAATCTTGACCAATATTTCGCCAGAGCACATTGAGCGCCACGGATCATTTGAAAAGTATCGGGAGGCAAAAGCGCGTCTGTTTCAGGCCTCGCGGATGTGCCACGTGCTGAACGCAGACGACCAATACGCCCAAGAGTTTCTGCGCATACCTTCAAAAAAGAAATATCTGTTCAGCAAGAACGCGCTCGAAGCTTCTTTGTTTTCTCTCGTGCCGGCAGAATACATTCAAGCCTCCGAGTACGGATCAAGCTTTTCTGTGCAAGGATGCCAGTTTCATCTCAAGCTTCCGGGAGTGTTTAACGTCATGAACGCGCTCGCAGCCATTTGCGCGGGGCTGTCTCAAGGAATTTCGCTGGAAACATGCAAAAAAGCGCTGGAGAGCATAGAGCGTATCCCAGGCAGAATGGAGCAGGTGGTTGCCTCGCCCTTCCGCGTGTTTGTGGATTATGCGTTTACTCCCGCGGCGCTGGAAAAGGTGTATGAGACTGTGCGGCCTTCGGCAAAACAGCTCATTTGCGTGCTTGGGTCTGCGGGCGGAGGAAGAGACAAATGGAAGCGTCCTGTGCTGGGAAAGATAGCTGCGCAATTCTGCGACACGGTTATTGTCACCAACGAAGACCCGTATAATGAAGACCCGGAAAAAATCATGGAAGAGGTGATGCAGGGCGCAGGCCCCAAAGCCCAAAAGATTCAAGACCGGAGGCAGGCAATACGCAAGGCCCTTCTGTTTGCAAAAGAAGGAGACGTGGTCATGATTACGGGCAAAGGATCTGAAGATTCTATTGCCCAAAAAGACAAGAAAATTCCCTGGGATGATAGGGAGGTTGCAAAAGAGGAATTCTCCAAGCTCGACAAGAGAGGCATGATGTGATAGGGTAAAGAGGATTTATGAGAAAAAGAGCTTTTCTCTCTATTCTATGCAGCAATTCAATAAGCTTCCCAAAAGCCTCCGTATATTTATTCGTCTGGAAAAAGCCCGTATCCGCAGGGAGTTTTTAGATTCAAAGGAACAAAAAAACAAGATTGCTGAACTCTATCAAGCAATATTCCAGCGGGCGCAAAAAAAAGAGAAGGCAACATAATGAATATTCAATCTATTTACAATCTATCTATCCAGAAGGGGATTGAAGCAGACTTTAGGAGCAAAGAATATATTGAAAAGCTTTTGCAGCGCAAAAAGCAGAAGTTTGAAAAAATGGGGGAGCGGGAAAAGAAGGCCTTTGACCAGGAATCTCTCATCAACCCTTACTCTGACACTAGAGTTTTGCATATTGCCAGTGACAAAGAAATCAAAAAAGTTTTGGTTGGCATTGACATTGAGGTTTCAGAACTGCTGGTCGCAAAAGAGCTTGGAGATATTGATCTGGTGATTTCGCATCATCCAATAGGCAGGGCGCTTGCGGATTTGCACGAAGTCATGGAGCTTCAGGCAGACGTGCTGAACCAGTACGGCGTGCCGGTGAATATCGCAGAAGGGCTGCTGCGGGAGCGCATTTCCGAGGTTGCGCGGGGAATCAATCCGCGGAATCACTTCAGGACAGTGGACGCGGCAAAACTGCTGGGCGTTAACGTCATGTGCCTGCATACCGTTGCCGACAACAACGCCGCACGATTTTTGAGAAACGCCATTGAAGCAAAAAATCCAGAGCGCTTAGGCGAGCTCATGGAAGTGTTTGACGGGATCCAGGAATATGAAATTGCGTTTAAGCGGGGGTCAGGCCCCAGGATTTTGGTGGGAAATCCTGAAGCGCGGTGCGGGAAAATCGCATTGACCGAAATTACCGGAGGCACCGAGGGCTCTCCAAAATTGTACGAGAGAATGGCAAACGCGGGCATTGGAACAGTTGTTGCAATGCATCTTTCAGACGAGCACAAAAAAGAAGCCGAGCAAGCCCATCTGAATGTCGTGGTTGCGGGGCATATGTCTTCAGATTCTGTTGGCATGAATGTAATCCTAGATGAACTGGAAAAGCAGGGCATTGAGATCGTGCCTTGCGGCGGATTCACCCGAGTCTCCCGCGCAAACTAAAATTTTGCAGCAGCAAAACCCAAATTACCCCGTGGTGGAAAATAGGAGCGACAGCGACGTAAGAAACTGAAAGTTTCTTAAGCTGGGGGTCGGGGTAATTTATTTGTCCCCATAGCTCAACTGGATAGAGCGCAGCCCTCCGAAGGCTGAGATCGAGGTTCGAATCCTCATGGGGACACCTGTGCACTCTTTGTATTGTACTCTAGGGAGCAGACTTGCTATTGTAAAAGATAGCAGTCCTTTGAATTATGCATAAGGAGAGATGCAAGGAGGGACTTATGATCTCGCAGCTTGAGAGAGTAGGGGTGGTTCGTGCCGGCATCCAAGAAAGACTGGAACTTTCTGTAGATCAATACGTTCTTCTTGTAGAGCAAGTTCCTGTTTTTCAAGGAGTGCAGCCGTCTTGGTATCTGGGAATCATATCCTGCAGTGTTATTTTCTGGAATCAAGGGCTGTTCCGCACGGGAGATCAGCATGTCCGCGCATGGAAAGAAGCCCAGGGTTTTCAAATCTCCCTTGTGCCGGGCGATTTGTCAGTGTCGTGTTTCCATGATTCGCAAACATACGGAGCATCGATTCTGCTTCTTATAGGCAACGAAGAAATTCTTGCGTGGCTTAAAGAACAGAGCTTTGAAGACCAGGTAATGTGCTGGAAAATGATGCGGCTCTTGGGCGGGCCGATTATTTCCCTCCAAGCATTTGAGAGGGAGAGGCAAAAGGAGGTCAACAACCTTTTGCGCCTTGTTTCTCTTGGAGTTTTCGAATGGGAAGCTCTGCTCCTGCGAGCATGTTGTTTTGGGGCAACCCACGAAGAAATCCAGGCCGCGCTTGACGCAAAAGTAGAGCGCATGGCCGCTTGATATGTGCACCATATATTCCTATGGTGCTCTTTTTTTGGTATAGTGCAGGAATGAAAACACTGAATTGCTCGTTTATCCATGACTACAAGATTTGCGTGTCGGGAGCCGCTGAACTGATGCCCTGTACGCCCCACGCCAAAAAGGCGGCAAAAGAAGTGGGAAGGCAAATCGTAAAACAAGGAGCCATCTTACTCACAGGG
>CAZWDJ010000027.1:0-7862 GCA_964632325.1 uncultured Candidatus Saccharibacteria bacterium
CCACTGCTGACGGCATTCTTCCCAACAGCACCGAAACTTCAGACCCTGCCTGCACGAATCTGAAGATATTGTCTATGAACAGCAGCACGTCTTTATTCTTCTCGTCTCGAAAATATTCAGCCATGCGCAATCCAGTCAAAGCAGTCCTAAATCTGGCTCCTGGAACCTCATTCATTTGCCCAAACACCAGGGCCGTATTGCCCAAAACTCCAGACTCTTTCATTTCCTTGTACAAATCGTTTCCTTCCCGTGTCCTTTCTCCGACTCCGGCAAACACAGAATATCCTCCATGCGCCTTTGCGGTGTTATGGATCAATTCTTGAAGCAAAACAGTTTTTCCCACTCCTGCTCCTCCGAATAATCCCACCTTTCCGCCTTTTAGGAATGGGCACAAAAGGTCAATAACTTTGATGCCGGTTTCAAAGATTTCCGGCTCCACCTTTTGTTGATCCAGCGCGGGAGCTTTCTGGTGAATGGAAGAATACTGCACATCCTTTCCCAACTCTCCTAAGCCGTCAATGGGCTGGCCCAGCACATTGAACATTCTTCCCAATACCTTTTCTCCCACAGGAACCGAGATAGGACCGCCGGTATCCTGCACTTCCATGCTTCTTTGCAAAGAATCCGTAGAATCCATGGAAACGCATCTCACCCTATTGCCTCCCAGATGTTGCGCCACTTCCAGCGTCACCACTTTTCCGTCTTGCCTGGCAATAGTCAAAGCGTTCTGCAGTCTTGGAAGCTGCTCTTGAAACTCCACATCCACCACCGGCCCTGCGATTTGTATGATTTGTCCTTTGCTCATGAATATACCAACTTATTGATTAGTTAATGCCTCCTTGGCGGTTGATATTTCCGTCAACTCCTGGGTAATTGCCGCCTGCCTCGCCTTGTTCAGCTGCAAATTCAAAGAATACTGGAGATTCTGCGCGTTTTCCGTCGCATTCTTCATGGCAAACATCCTGGATGAATGTTCCGAGGCGTTAGACTCAAAAATAGCGTGCAGAATCTGCACCCGCACCAGATCGTACGAGAGCTGCTGGACAATTTGTTCTGGAGAGGGCTCTGTTTTGTATAAAATATCGGATTCCAATTCCGGCTCTTTTAAGGAAGAAAACTTCCCTGTTTTGGGAACAATATCCTCCACAATCGCCTTCAGTTCTTCTGCCCGAATAGGAAGCACGGGATGCACTGCCGGCTTTTGCACAAGAGCTGAAACAAATCGCATGGAACAAAATATCACCTCTTTGTATGCGCCTTTCTCGTACGAGCGCAATATCCATTCAGCCAAAGGAGAAACCTCGTACAGCGTGACAATATCTGAAAATTTGAAAAATTCCGCCGCAATCACGGCTTTGCGCTTTTTGAAAAAATCTCGGGCTTTCTTGCCCACCGCGACGATCTCAACGCCTTCCTTCTGGCGTTCTGAAAAAATCTGAAAAGCGGTCTTGAGCACGGTGCTGTTGAATGTTCCCGACAATCCTTTATCGCTGGTCACTACCACAAGCAACACCTTGCCTTCTGCTCTTTTTTCCCACAACGGACCCTTTTGCGTTGACTCTTGCGCAACAGTTTCCAAGCGCAGCAACAAGGACAAGGCGTGCTTTGCGTAGGGGCGGGCACGCAACGCAACCTCCTGCGCCTTGCGCATCTTGGTCGCAGACACCAATTGCATGGCCTTGGTAATCTGCTTGATATTCCCGACTGCCCGTATTTTGGATTTAAGCTGAAGTTTTGAAGCCATAGTCCTGCAATGCTTTTTTCAATAATTCTTGCGTTTGATCGCTCAAGTCCTTTGTTTCCCTGATCGCGTTCAAAATCTTTGGATCCTTTGCTTCCAACAAATCAATCAAACGCTTTTCAGAGTCTTTTAATTCCCGCAAAGGGACTGCATCAAAGTATCCCGCGGTTGCCGCAAATAATACGCATACCTGCTTTTCCATTGACAGCACCGCGTACTGGTCTTGCTTGAGCAGTTCGGTAAGCCTGGAACCGCGGTCAATGCGCTTTCTGGTCGCTTCATCCAAATCTTGGGCAAACTGCACGAACGCGGCAAGCTCTTCATACTGCGCCAATTCCAGCTTCAGCTTTGACGCGACTTTTTTCATTGCTTTGGTCTGGGCAGAGGATCCAACGCGAGACACCGAAAGTCCGATATTCACCGCAGGCCTTTGGCCTTTTGCAAACAAATCGGTTTCAAGATAAATCTGGCCGTCAGTAATAGAAATAACGTTGGTGGGAATATATGAAGAAACATCCCCGAGCTGGGTCTCCACAATAGGGAGAGCGGTCAGCGACCCTCCGCCTTTTTCTTTGGAAAGCCGAGAAGCCCGCTCCAGCAATCTTGAATGCAAATAGAAAATATCGCCAGGATACGCTTCTCTTCCAGGAGGCCTTCTCAAAAGCAAGGCAATCTGGCGCCATGCCCACGCGTGCTTTGAAAGGTCATCATAAATGATTAGCGCATCTTTTCCCTTGTCTCTAAAGTATTCTCCCATACTGCATCCTGCATACGGAGCAACAAACCACAAAGGAACAGGGTCTGAAGCGCCTGCAACCACCACAATGGTGTATTCCATTGCTCCCCTTTCTTCCAATTCTTTTACCATTTGGGCAACCTTGGAATACTTTTGTCCAATAGCAACATAAATACACACAGGCCTTGTCTTGGGAGATTCATTAAGCTGGTTTATGATAGCGTCTACCACCAAGGCGGATTTCCCTATTTGCCTGTCTCCGATGATAAGCTCCCGCTGGCCCCTGCCAATGGGAATAGTGGCATCAACAACTTTCATGCCTGTTACAAGAGGAGTGCTTACGCTTTCCCTGTCCATTACCGAGGGAGCTTGCCGTTCAATGGGAAGGAAAGATAACTCTCCTTGCAAGCTTCCTCTTCCGTCCAAAGGAACTCCCAAAGGATTTACCACTCTTCCCAAAAGAGATTCGCCAACTGGCACGGAAAGAACTTTTCTTGTCCTTCGCACAATATCCCCTTCTTTGATTGCCGTATCCTGGCCAAGCACAACAGCTCCCGCAGTGTATTCTTCCAAATTCAATATCAAAGCGGGAGTACCTTCAATATCCACCATTTCAGAAAACATAACTTGGGGGAGCCCTTCAATCTGCACTACTCCGTCGCCCACGCTCACCACCTTTCCAATCTCTTCTCCCTTGGGAGCCAAGCTCTTCCCCTCAAGCTCTCTTTTTAAAATGTCTACAAGAAATTCTTTTGCCATAGCGTTATATCATGCGCCTGATTCTTCTCAATCTCCCCCTCAAACTGTTGTCTATAAGATAGTCGTTTCCCAAGAAAACCGCAACTCCCGCAAGCAATCCCGGATCTTCCTTGATTTCCATGACATATCCCAGGTGCGCGAGCTTTTTCTTCAAGGCGTCCTCACTTTTCTCTGGAAGCTGGCCTGCCGCATGCACTTTAGCAATCTTTCCCTTCCGCGCCTTCCAAAGCGCTTCAAACTCCTTGAGAATGCTTGCCGCAAGCTTCAGGTCTCCCCGTTTCTTCAAAAGCTGTTTGAACAGCCGCGCCTTAAGATGCGCTTGGGTTTCTGAAGCTCCCTGCAAGGATTCCAGGAGCACTCTCGCGTACAATTCCTTTTTATTTCTCATACATTTTTTCAAGCTCTCCTACAGCTTCCTGGGCAAACCTTTCTTGATCCTGCTTGGTAAGATTCCTTTCCAGCACATGCTGGGCAACGAACAAAGCAGCTTCTTTCATCTCTTCCTGCGCTTTTTTGAGAGCGTCTTTTTTCGCGATTTCCGCGTCTGTTTTTGCTCTCAAGGAAACCAGCTCTGCTTGCGCCCGCGCGGCCAACTGCATGTCCCGCGCCTGCTTTTGCGCGATTGATTTTGCTTCAGACAACAGGCGCTCTCCTTCCTGCTTTGCCTTTTCTCTGTGCAAAGCCCGCGCTTCGTTGATTCTCTGCATTTCCTGCTCTGCTTTTTGCGTCAGCTCCAGCCCTTTCTCAATACGCGCCCTCCGCTGGTCTAAAAACGCGAACAAGCGCTTGAACACCACCTTGTGCAAAATAAAGAAAAGCAGCAAAAAATTCACTGTTTGCGCGAACAGAAGCTTTCCATTTATGCCAAGGTTTTGCAGCAATTCTTCCATGATATGCCCGATATAGCGAAAGGTTACACAAACTTAATAACCAATGAAACCACCAATGCGTAAATGGCAATGGCTTCCGCAAACGCGATAGAAAGGATCATGGCAGTCTGCACTTTTGCCGCTGCTTCAGGATTTCTTCCGATTGCCTCCATGCCCTTTCCCGCAAGCATTCCAATGGCAAGAGCGGGACCTATGCTTCCCAAACCGATGGCAAGGGCTGCCGCGATTGACTTTGTTGCTTCCAAATCCATATATGTAGCTAGATTATGCTGATAATGTGACCTTTATTGCTCAATGCGACACGCTTTCGGTCGCAATTTTCAAAAATACCAAAGTCAGCATAGCAAATACCAGGGCCTGAATAAAGCCCACGAAGAATTCAAGCATAAAAAATGGGAGAGGAACAATCACAGGCACCAGGGTCATAATGATAAGCAAAAGCACTTCGCCCGCAAAGATATTTCCGAATAACCTGAAAGAGAATGACAGCACCTTGGCAAACTCGGCAACAAGCTCAAGGATGCCCACAAAAAAATACACCGGGCCTTTGGTAAACGTGAAAAACTTGGAGAGATGGCCCAAAAATCCCTGCTTCCATATCCCATACGCCTGAATGGCAATCACGGAAATTATAGCCAAGGCAAAGGTGGTGTTAAGATCGCTGTTTGCAGACCTGAAAAACGGCACAAATATCTCTTTCCCGTCAAGCATTTCCGTAAACCCTATTGATCCTGTGCCAGGCAAAACCCCCAGCCAGTTGTTGAATAAAATGAATAAAAAAAATGACGCAACCAAAGGAAAAAATCTTTTCGCTTGTTCTGCGCTTCCCAGCACGCCTGCCATAAAACCCAGCAAAGATTCAATGCCAAGCTCCAAAACGCCTTGCCCCTTGTTTGGAATAAGGGAAAGCGCGCGCACCAGCAGCAATGAAACGCTTGCCAAAAAAAGCGTGGTCAATACCGAGAGCACCAAGCTATTGGTGATTGGAAAGCCCAATATGGATGTAATCGTTTCTGCTTCAAGAGAGATATGCATAACAAACGCTACAATACGCTAAAAAGGCAAAATGGTCAACGAATTTGTCACCGAATGTATTAAAATGAAAACCATAACTTAATACAAATCTTAGCTATAGCATGATTTTGTATTATGTTATGCGCATATGATTATTCGTCCAAATGTTCAATCACTCCCCTGTTTAACAGGCACGAGGGGTCTAGTTCCCGCTTGATGCGCTGCCATTGATCCAAAACTTGCGTCCCAAACTGCTTTTCCACCTGGTCCCTTGTCAATTGGTGGGAACAGTATAAATACAGCTTTCCTCCTAAGTCATACGCAAGCTTAGTAATTTCCCTATTCATGGCAAGAGCTCGGTCAACCTCTTTGGAAGGAACAGTAGAAAGAATGCTTACCCCGAAGGCATACTCGTTTCCTGGCAAATCCAACGACAAAGGAAAAGAAAAATCCTTTGATATGTTCTTGATCATGTACGTACCGAATAACGGAAGGTCCATTCTTTTTGCGAAAAGCGCTTCCCTGACCAAGTATTTTTCCATTTTGTATTTTTTGATGAGCGCCTTTGCCCGATCCACAAAATCCTCGTACAAGGAACCTGGAACAATACAGTCAAGCCACGGATGGAACAAGTCAAGCTGGTTTTCGCCTACCCCTTGAGGGTAAAAATACGCGGCATCTGTTCTTTTCACCAAATGAGGATGGAATGTTAAGTCAAAGTTGGGCCTTGTAGATCTCTTGTATTCCGCGTACAGGGCAAAGCGCTCTCCGTAAGTCTTTTTCATATACCGCACGAAAGAAAGCAAATCCTCCTGTTTGTCGCGCACGTCTTTAAAAAACACGAGGCATCTGGGCCACGCGGATTTCTTGACTATTCCCTGGAGCAGGCGCGAAAACACGCCGAATCCCCCGATATATTCCATGAGCGTTAACGAATCGCACATGGGGTCTGACGCAATCTTTTGTAAAAGAGAATAATAACTTTTTCCGTGATAGCAGCACAGCATCATGCCAAGCTGATAGGGCGTGCTTTTTTGAACCTTAATAGTTGCTTCCGCAATCACGCCAATGCGGCCGAATCCTCCCAATGCATATTGAAAATACAGCGGGTTTTTGGTTCTGGAGCATTCAAGAATGTCTCCGGTCATGGTTACCAGCTTCAAAGACACGACATGATTCCACAATCCTCCCTGTTTTGAGCTTGCGAATCCTTCTCCGCCCACCGCAAGCGTCCCCCCGATCTTGATCTGCTGGCCCGGGTTATTGGGCATGACAGGAACGGCATATTCGGGAAACCTGATTGCCTTGAGCACCTCGTGCCAGCTTGCTCCGGCTCTCGCAGTCACCTGAAACCGCTCCTCATCAAACCATACGCCCTTCATATTCCCAATATTCACCTGCGTTTCCTTGGTCAGCGTCTGCCCGTTTACCGAATGTCCGGTGTTGCGCACGGTCACGGATTTTCCTGCCTTGTGGCAAAACGCGAGCGTTGATGCAAGCTCTTCGGGAGTGACGGGGCCGGCTATTTCTTTCGGAAGATTGTAATAGATTCTGCCAAAATCCGTTTGGTTAAACACCAGGGATGAAAAATCATCATTTACCTGAAAATTGTTTTTGCCGTTTTTTGCTTCAAGCAAAGACGTATGGTACGCGCCAGGCCAGTATGGATGAAGGCGCACTATGGGCAATGATATCCCTTTTTTCTTCATCCATTCGCGAATATCTTTTTCCAAACTCTCCTGATCGTATCCCAGGCACAACACATCAGGCCTCGCCTGATCAAGAACACGGTACGAAGAAAGTTCCTCATCTCCCAATACCACCGTGTCTGCCAGCTTTTCTGCGCGCAAAAAATCCATGCGCTGTTCCTGCGAGAAGCGCGGGGTTTTGCTTTTGATTTTTTCAACAACAGCATCTCGGCCAACGATTGCAACAAGAGTATCTCCATGACTCTTTGCCTGGCGCAAAAAATCGCGGTGCCCTTTATGCACACCGTCAAATACGCCGAATATTGCAACAGACCTTGCCATTATGTGTTTTGAGAAGCGCCTCCTTTCTGCCACTTCACGCTAGTTAATAAGGGTTCGTATAAGTCATCTTCAAGAGGCATGTTCAGCTTTTCCAATTCTTGCTTTGTGGGATTGTTCTTTTGAAACCGCGCAAAAGGAATATCTTCAATCACTGCCAGCGGAGTCTGCTCCTTCCCCTCTCCCATAACCAATACCGAAGCAGTGCCCAATGCGTCTGCGATAGACGAAGAGGTCATTTTCAGCTTTCTTCCAAAAATATCCGGCTTTCCAATGTAGCTGTTCAAAGGAGCAAAGCCGCTGTATGCCAGCACAAATACTCCCCGCTGGCCCCACCGCAAAGGCACAGAAGCAGTGTCTGTGATAATCACGCCAAGGTTTTTCACGTTGTGCTTTTTTTGGAGATGCGCCCGGATTTTATTGGCAGACTGCTGGGGATCGCGAGGCCATAAAATCAGATATCCTTTGCCGTTTGACTCGTCAATACCCGAAGAAAAGTTTATCGCTCCTTTTTTTATGGTAAGCACCACGTCGTATTTGCTGCTGGTGCGGGGAAGATACTTTTCTGCTTCCCTTATGATCAAACGGTCTTTTAATCCTGGCTTGTTCTTCACGATTCTGCCCTCGCAAATGGAAACGATTTTGGAGGTGACAGCTACAACCGTATTCTCCTGCAAGGGCGGAAGAAATTCATC
>CAZWDJ010000028.1:0-2154 GCA_964632325.1 uncultured Candidatus Saccharibacteria bacterium
ACACAAGGCCCGAAGAAAATGATTTTCCTCTTGGATTGCTGAAACAGTATCTTGTAGAAAGAGGAGTTCCTGGTTCATCAATACTTCTTGATGATCAGTCCATGAATACGTTAGGGCAGGCGGTGAATATTGTGCGCATTGCAAAAGAAAAGAAATGGGAAACTTTTCTTGTCGTGGTTTCTCCTTACCATATGATTCGCGCGTATCTTTCATTGGTAAAACAGGTTCGTGACCAGCGATGGGAAGGGAAGATGGCAATATACCAGGTGGAGTTTTCGTGGGATTCTGTTCCCTCGCGAAGGAAAAAAACTGCTTTGGAAATGCTGAATGTGGAAATGGAGAAGATTAAAAAATACGCAAAGGATATTGCAACCATTGAGCAAGGGCTGCAATATTACAAAACAGGATGAAAGTTATTTTTTACGGAGGAAGACAAACAGGCATGGTAGAGCTTTTGACTGTTCTTGCGCTGGGCCACAAGGTTGTATGCGTAATTCCAGTTGATGAAACAGTAGAAGCTTGCGCAAGAAGCTTCGGGCTGGAGATACAAAAGCCCAAAAGCATCAACGAAGACGCATTCGTGGATTATTTGGAAGGGTTGCGCGCCGATCTCTTTTTGTGCTGTCATGGAAGGCAGATCATAAAGCCGCGCATCTTGAATATGTGCAAGGCAATCAATGTTCATCCTTGCTTGTATCAATATAAAGGAGCTGATCCCATTGGAAGGTTATTGCAAGATAAAAATACCAAAGCTTCCGTGGCAGTGCATTGGATGGCAAAAGAGGTGGATGCAGGAAAAGTGATCGTAGAAAACTTTATGGATATTACGAGTTCCACGGTTGAGGGGGTATATAATGAGTTATATCCTTTGTACAGCAAGACATTGATTGACGCTTTAGCTCTCATATGAAAAAAATCATTGATGCGTATTCATACGATTGGCGGCCGGTTTCGCATAGACGCAACAAAGTAGAAAACGTAGAGAAATATCTCAACGATTTTTTTGGCAGGTCTGCCTTGGTGGAGAGTTCTGCGCGCGTTGGGATACATCAGGCCTTGAAATTCTTCGGTTTGTCGCGCCAGGACACTGTGCTTGTGCCAGATTTTTTGTGCCGCGCCATACTTACGATTATCAATGTTTCAGGTTTTCCAGTAAAAAAAGCGGACGAAAAAACCAAAGCAGTTTTGGTTTTCCATCAATGGGGATATCCGCAGCGAATGGACCAAGTAATGGCAGAAGCGAAAAAACGGGGATTGATCGTTATTGAAGACTTCGCTCATAGCTTTGGTTCAACCTATCAAGGGAAGCTCATCGGCACGTTCGGAGACGCTTCGGTATTCAGTTTTGCAAAATGCTTTCCTGCATACAACGGCGGTGTTTTGGTTTCTCAAAACAAGCAACTGGTTGAATCCGCGCGTTCGCAATTTCTTGCTTCACGCGGGTGGAGAGATACGGTTTTTCAATACCTTGCTTTTAGAATACTGAAGCGGTGCTTTACGAGGGGGCAGTGGCCATTTTGGCTAGATGCGTTGTATTTTTTAAGCATTTTGTTTCCCAGAATTGGGTTTTCGGCTTTGAAATTTTTGCCGCCAGATATGAAAAGTTTTAAAAATGAGCTGGAAATGCGGAAAAATCACTATCGCCTTCTCACCAGTACCATTAAAAAAGAGTATCTCTTGGCAGATCAAGATCCCAGTATTGATGTGTACCCTTTGTATGTTCCGGTATTTCTGCCCGCGGATAAATTGCCGCAGGCCAAGGATGAATTACTGGCGAATGGAGTGCAGGCAGAGATTTTGCATTTTGATGTAAACCGTAACGTATTTGATTCCAACTATCAGAAATGTCTTGCTTTGCCTTGCCACCAACAGATGCAAGAAGATCAGTTTTCTCGCATATGCGCTATAATCAATAAGGCCTAAAGATATGGGCAATATCGAATTTTTCAACCAGTTGGCAAAAAGCACGAATACGTATATTAATACGGGACGCATGTCGCCCTTTGATTTTCGGGTTTATGAACGCACGTTTGCAGACATTGGCCGCAAAGTGGGATTAAAACCCGGAGATCGGGTGCTGGACTTGGGAGGCGGCTGCGGCCAGATTGCTTCTTACATGGCCCAAAAAGTGAAAGAAGTCGTTTTGGCAGATGG
>CAZWDJ010000028.1:2164-6641 GCA_964632325.1 uncultured Candidatus Saccharibacteria bacterium
GATGGAGCCGAACAAGCTTTGGTTGTCGCAAAAAAGAATCTTTCGTATCTTTCTAATGTAACGTACCAGCTTGTTGATATCACCGCATTGCCTTTGCCTTTTGAGAATAATTCCTTTGATCACGTGGTGTGTTATTCGGTTGTCCATTATCTGCGCGACTATGAAGAATTTGAGCGTCTGGTGTCTGATATGCTTCGCATTGTGAAGCCCGGAGGCAAAATTCTTATAGGCGAGATTCCGCTTGCCGACAAAGCCCAGGCGTATTTTGAAGAGCGGAGAAAAAAGCCTTTGCTCAACTTTATTTTGAATGCGAGGTATCACTCAAAGAAATTACTGCTTAAAGCGATGTATCGTTTTGGAAAGGTGGATGAAGCGCAGACAACAGGCCTAAAATATACCAGAGCGATTATCCGCGCTATTCTTGAAAAGAAACAAGGGATCCACTTTGAGCTTTTGGAGCAAGACAAAAAACTGCCTTTTGCAAGCTCGCGCCAAGACCTGCTTATCGCAAAGAACGCTTAAAAGAGTTTGGCAAAGAACTCAATCTCTTTTTTTCCTATTCCTTTCATGCCAAAAAGAAGCAGGGCATAGAGTAGAGTACCCAGGACTATTGAAACTCCTGTTTCCAGCAATCCTTCGGGACGGAAAAAAAGGATGGCAAGAGACATGAGCAAGGAAGCCAAGACGCTTTTTAAAAGCGTTTTCCACTCAATGGCGAAAGAGAGGTATTTTGAAGAAAAAAACCAGGTTGCGCCAAATACAAAGAGATATGCAAGAAGCGTTGTGAAAGCGGCTCCAAGCAGCCCAAATTTCGGTATGAAGATAAAGTTTGATCCAAGATTGAGAAGCGCGCCCAAAAACCATATGGTCCCAATGACGCTTGTTTTCTTGAAAAGATACAGTACCTGTACGAAAACTCCTTGGGCTGCGAAGAACAGAAAGCTGATTGCAACGAGGGGGACCACCATGTATGCGTTAAGAGAAATTTCACGGGTGGAAAGAATTTCAAGAAGCTGTTTTGAGAGAAGGGATAGCCCGAATGTTGCCGGGATTACGAGCAAGAGCATGTATTTCATGGTATATCCCAGATATTTTTGTATTTCTAGAGAATTGTTTTGTGAAAAAAGCTTTGCCAAGAGCGGAGGAAGTATCATCCCTACTGGCAGGGTAAGCATATTGAGCATGAGGCCTAAGGAATAGGCAGGCGCGTAATACCCTACAAAGAGGATCCCCCAGAACGCCCCTATGATGTATTGGTCGCTGACTTGCACCACGCGATACGAGAAGCTTCCTGCCATTGCCGGGATGCTGAAATGGAGATATTCTTTGATTCTTGAGAAATTCGGGATCAAAAATCCGACTTTTTGCACAACGAGGAATGAAAGCAGAGAAAGAATGAATAGTTTTGCGCAAAGAAGCGCTATTACAGCTCCATACAGCCCATAATCTGCAAGCACGGCTACTGAAACGAGTAGAATGTCTGCAACAGGCGACAGGATAATGAAAGCGGAGAGTTTCTTTGCTTCTTGGAACGCTTGAATAATGCCCGAAGATATGTTGTTCAACGACTGGATAACAAGCAGAGAAGAAAGGAATATAATAAACGGGGGAGGTATTTGGATAACGTGCTGCAGAGGGTTCATAAGGAAAAGAAGAAGCAGCCCGGTTGCAGCCGATACCCCGAGGGTAAAAAAGACAGAAGACCAGATTTGTTCCTGCATATCTTGCGCCTTTTTTGAGGTCGGAAGGAAGCGGATGAGGGCGTTGGGGAGGCCCAGGGAGGTGAGCGGGATGAGAAAGTTAATGGTTATGGAGAGTTGCGCCCAGATTCCATAGTCTGCAGCGCCCAGCGTTTTTGTGAGAATAGGCAGCAGTATGAAACCTCGCACATTCGTAAGAATTTGGGCGATTCCGACCAAGCCAATATCCTTTACAAATTTTCCGTAGTGTGGCATTCTTAGAATGTTATCATAAAGTTTTGTTTCTATGAAATTTTGTTTCCTCGTGAATGACGCCCCATTTTTGTCGGAGTTTTTTGGGAAAATCTGCCGAGAGATGCTCAAAGATAACCATGAAATTATTGTTGTTTTGAATAACAAGATCGCAGAATATACGAAGAAACAGTATTTTCCAAGCGCAACAAAGTTTATCTCAAAAGTTGATTGGTGCCTTGAGCGCTATAATCCGCAGAAAGGGGAATTCGGAGATCTCTCCTGGAGAGAGTTTTTCCCGGATTTCAGCCGGTTTTCCAGGATTTCGTGGACCTATGAAAGGTCAAGATCCGCGGTTTCCCAGCTGTACCAGTTTTTTGATTTCGTACTCCAGCAAGAAAAGCCCGATGTATTCATAGGGGAGCCCCCTGCAGGATTATTTGGGGAGATCGGATATTATTTCGCGAAAAAACACGGAGCGCTTTTTTTGGGTTTTACGGATTCAAGAATCAATATAGGCCTGTATGATTCAGAATCAACCGATTCACGATACGAGAAAACATTCAAGGAGCTTTCTAGCCAGGATATCAAGGAAGATGAGCGCTCACTGCTCTCTTTGCGTCTCAATAGGTTTATTTCGCACGCTGAAAAGCCGGAATACATGAAATACGCAAAGATTTCCTTCAGTCAGTTTGCTTTATGTTGGCACTATCTGCGAAAATTGTCAGAGCTCGGCCCGCTTTTTCGGTATTTAACGCAGAGAAAGAAGTTTCAAAAGTATGATTATGAGAGTGAGGTTATCGTGCGTCGCAGTTTAGCAGCTCCTTTTGAGCTTGAAGTAAAACAGGCGCGGTTGTTGTTCCAAAAGCGTTTTTTTTCCCACGCAGATTGGAAAGAGCAATTTTTTCTGTATCCTCTGCATTTGGAGCCGGAAGCCGCAACTCTGGTTTTAGCAATGCCGTATGCCGACCAGCTCGCGACCATTAAGAATGCCGCCTTTGCCCTTCCTTTCCCCTTTAAGTTATATGTGAAGGAACACCCAACGGCTATGGGTTCACGGCCTGACAGGTTTTACCAAACGCTTGCAAAAATTCCCAATGTTGTGCTTATTGCTCCCGAACAGAACGTTCCGGAACTTTTGCAGAAAAGCGCAGGAGTCATTACCCTTACAGGGACCATGGGCATGGAAGCTGTGCTTTCGGGGAAACCTTCGTACGTGCTCGGAAACGTGTTTTATACCTATCATCCTTTGTGCAGAAAAATCCAGAATTTCGATGATTTGAGGGATCGCATTCGCTCCGATCTCTCACAGCGGCCGGACACGAGCAATTTGGAAAGCATAAATCTGCGCTTTATGGCTTCCTACGTCCGTTATACCATTGAAGGAAGTCTTGCTTTTGCGGCGCAGGAGCCAGACAGGAATGATTACAAAAAGATGTATGGCGCTATTACGCAAAGGATAGGAAATGTATAGTCAAACAGAGTTGAAGAAAATATACAATAGAAGTCTGTGGGGAACGGCGTTTCAGATCGCACGGCACAATCCGAAGCGTTTTCTGAAGCGTGTATTATTAGAGTTGAGGTTTCGTTTCTTCCCTCCAAAATACAGCACGTCAAAAGTGATGCGTGGCGTGGTCATTCCTTTCGACTTTCAGAGAGACGAACAACTTCAAAAAATCATGTATATGGGCTTATACGAGCTGGGAGTCACGGATATTATGAGGAGGGTTTTGAAAGAAGGGGATATTCTTATAGACGCGGGCGCGAATATTGGTTATCACACGGCCTTGGGAGCAGGATTTGTTGGGAAGACAGGAATCGTGCATGCATTTGAGCCCGTGCCTGAATATTTTGAGAAACTTAAAGTATTGGCAGAGCAAAACAAGGGATATCAAATTATCTTGAACCAATGCGCTTTGGGCCAAACCACAGGACGCGCGCAGATGTATCAGATAAGAACTCACCGCGGGACAAGGACCTTTGGGACGGGAAGCATGTTTCAGGGCTGGCTTAGTAATGAGCATACTGAAGCTGTCATTAAAGTTCCTGTCATGACGCTTGATGGCTATGTGAGAGAGCATAATCTGCAGAAAGTGAAACTATTGAAGATTGACGTTGACGGATTTGAGTTTCCTTTACTTAAAGGAGCAGAGCAATTCTTAAAGATCGAATGCCCTGTTATTATTTGCGAAATCAGCCATCCTATATATGCACGGCTTGGATGCAAGGTTGACGATCTCTTATATTATATGGCAAATCTTTCCTATTTCCCCTTTGATATGGTGAACCTGAAAAAACAGCTTACCAGAGAGGAAATTAATCGGGAATTCATCAACGAAGTAGTGTTCCGCAAATCCATGAGCTAGCAACCCCTGGGAAAATAAACGCTATAGCAATAATAATTCTAGTCCTTGACAAAATACAAAAAGTAGCTGATTATATATGTAGTTTTTCTAGAACATCAAATCTTATCCCAAGGAGGGATACATGCATCAAGTAATAGGTGAGCCAAAGAACCCATTCGGAGTGTGGGTGCCAGAAGACCT
>CAZWDJ010000028.1:6651-7829 GCA_964632325.1 uncultured Candidatus Saccharibacteria bacterium
AGAAGACCTCTATGGGCAAATTTTGGACTGGGTTCCCATTGTTTGCGTAGATGTTTTAGTTATCAATAAAGAGGGACTGATCCTTGTCGCAGAACGGACTCGGGAGCCAGCAAAAGGAAAATTGGCAATGCAAGGTTCCAGGATTCAGCGCGGCGAAGATCCAAGGATTGCTGCTGCACGAACCCTAAAAACAGAGTGTGATATTGATGTGGTTCCTACGGATGTTAGGGAGTTGAGGGCACACTCTTACTTTTGGGAGAAGCGCGCAGAACCTCCAGAGAATAATGGGAGCCATACTATTTCTTTAGGGATGTGGGTGCGTCTACCTAATGAATATGAGAATGAGACTCCTGCCCGGCGACGCAAGTATATTACGTTTAACTCCCAATTCAAATGGGAGCAGTGGGTTTTCCCCCAAGATGTTCTTGGGAAGCCAGATTACTACGATCCGGTGTTCATCCAGCTCTGTAAGGACTACCTTATTGGGGTGTAAAGGATATCTTTTGTGAAGCCCGCGCTGTAAAGCCGGGCTTTCTTTTTTTGCATCTGTGATATAAAGTAATACGTATGAATGAGCAACGAAAAAGAGTATTGATTACCGGCGGGTGCGGGTTTTTAGGCAGACACTTTGCAAAATACCTTCACCAAAAAGGATGGGATATTGTTGTTGTGGATGATTTGAGTACCGGCCTTCATCCGAAGAAATGGCCTCAACATTTAAAGGCCCCTATTCGGTTTGTCCGGGCGGACATGCAAGAGTATTTAAAAGACCACACAAAAAAGTATGACCTTGCTATTCACCTTGCCGCGGTTGTGGGGGGCAGAGCAGTTATTGAAGGAAAGCCCGCGCTGGGGGCCACGTCTCTGGAGCTTGACGCACGCTTTTTCAGATGGGCTGCCCGCGAGAAACCTTCAAAGATTGTTTTCATGAGTTCGTCTGCGATTTATCCGGTCAATCTGCAGGGAGCAAGGAATGCTGTTGCGCTTAAAGAATCAATGGTTGATTTTACCGCGCAATTTCCAGTATTGGGCATGCCCGACCTGGTATACGGCTGGAGTAAGCTTTCAGGCGAATTTCTTGCATCAACATTTGCGAAACATTACAATCTTGATATTTTTTGCCCCCGGCCTTTTTCTGGATATGGCGAGGATCAGGATTTGAGCTACCCGACTCCTGC
>CAZWDJ010000029.1:0-7764 GCA_964632325.1 uncultured Candidatus Saccharibacteria bacterium
TTTATTGATAGAGATTGCTGTGGGTATCAATATCAATAAAAACCATGGTGGCATCGTCCCGAAAAAAGTACAGCGCCCGCAAATTACCCGTAATATTAATGCTCCACTGCCTTTTGCGATTACCGGTTAATGGATGATTATTGAGTATTGGATGTGATAGATTTTCTAAAAGTAAGTTCCGCCGTTCCTTGAATTTCTCCCTAAGTTTGGGAGAAAGTTTAACAAACTTTCTCCCAAAACTCCTATGAAACAGTATCTTCATCTCTTGAGGGAATCCAAGTACGCATCCATCTCTTTTCTGGTTGAGAATGAATGGGAAACGTTCTTGCCCTCCCTCGCTTCTTTCATGAGACGATCTAGACGCTTCTTTGCAGAAGGCCTTAATTCGCCCTCTAGAGCGAAATACACCTCTTTTGTGCGGATAAGCTGCCCAAGATACGCGTTAATAATAGTGGAAAGAGGCATGCCAAGTTCGCGAGCGACTTTCTGGGCTTTTTCTTTAACATCTGCATCCGCCTTGATATTAATAAGTGTTTTTGCCATATATTTAGAGTATATACAACGGATATATGCTTGTCAATACCTAAAGTCCGCGCTCGTATATTGTCCTTCTTTCAACTCTTTATTCTTTCTACATTTTTCTTTAGCCACTTTTCTATTGCCTCTATCTCCAATTTCTTCTGATTCCCATGATAGCTTCCCTATCTTTTAGTAATGAGATTTAAAATCAAAGCCATAACTTTATCTTTGTCTTTTGGATCGCTACTTGCAACAAGAATAGTAAGTGCAGTAAGAACAGAAGGACTCAGCTTAGATGTATCAAGAATATTAGCTTGCTTCAAAAACCACACAAAAGCAAAAGCTCCACTTCTTTTATTTCCATCGGTGAACGGATGGTTCTTGACCATAAAATACAATAGATGTGCCGCTTTTTCCTCTACGGTTGGATATACCTCATTACCTCCAAAAGATTGCATCACATTACCAATAATTCCTGCCACAGATCCCTTATTCCTTTCCACGCCAAACATATCGGTAGCTTCTGATCTGTGAATAAGCTCCGATTTAAACTCAGTAAGACTACCAGTAATTTTATCTGCCGTTAACTCAACTTTCTTCTTTGTCAGTTTCCCTTTTGATAAAGTGTCCCTATCATAGGCATCGAGTGATAACCAAGTGTCAGCAAAAAGTGCTACAAGATCAACCGCATCTCCTGCATTTATAATTGATCCAGCAGGTAAAAGTTTTTTAATATCTTCTACAACACCTACAAACTGTGTGTAATTTACGGCAATCCGCTTTCTATTAACCGCATATCCGTCGATAATATATCCACGAAGTGTTCTAGTTGCCCACTGACGGAAAAGTGTTGCTTTTTTACTATTTACCCGATAACCAACAGACAAAATCATATCGAGATTATAATGTTTTACCTCTCGATCTACTTCCCTCTTTCCTTCCTTTTGAACTATCCGGAATTTCCGGATAGTTGTTTTTTCATTCAGTTCTTGGGTTTTAAAAATATTTTGAATGTGTTCATTAATAGTTCGCACATTGATTTCAAATGCTTCGGCTATCTGCGCTTGCGTAGCCCATATAGTTTCGCGCGTAAAATCACCCCGAAGCTCAATAGCTCCGTTTTTTGCCTGGTAAATCATTATGGCTTCATTTTTCTGAGTAATTGCCATTCTAATCGTATCAATTATAGCACCTAATCATATCGAAGTGATACGGCTACTTCAACAAAAAATAGATCGTCGCTTATTTGAGATACTTTCTGCCTTTGAGTTTTTCTGGAAGCAAGTCTTCTTTTGTATACTTTTCATACCCTTTTCCATATTCCAACTCTTTCATTAAATCAGTTGGAGCATTTCGTAATTTCAAGGGAACTGGCAAATTGCCATACTCTTTAACATCACCAGCGGCCTCAAAGTATGCCTCGTACGCAGACCTGTCTTTCTTGCACTGGCACAAATATGCTACGGCATGAGCCAAGTTTATGGCGCATTCTGGAAGCCCTATAATCTCCACAGCCCGAAAAGCCGCGTTTGCCACTACCAAAGCAGTAGGATGCGCCAAGCCAATATCTTCTGAAGCAAAAATAACCATACGTCTAGCTATAAACTTTGGGTCTTCTCCCGCGTCAATCATTCTTGCAAGATAATACAAAGCGGCATCGGCTTGAGAAGCCCTCATGCTTTTGATAAAAGCTGAAATGGTGTTGTAATGCTCTTCTCCTTTTTTATCGTACCTCAAAAACTTTGCCTGAAGCGTATCTTTCAATGTTTCCACGGTGATCTTTTTATACAGCTCCTGCGTATTCTCAAGCATGAGTATGGCTTGCCTTGCATCGCCGTTTGCCATTGCAACCAGCCAGTCTACTGCTTTTTTATCAAGCTTTAATCCTGTATTCTCTATGATCTTTGCCATTTCCTCTGGCAAAAGCTCGTTGAGCACAAACACGCGGCAACGGGAAAGCAAAGGCGAAATTACCTCAAAGCTGGGATTCTCGGTTGTAGCTCCAATAAGGGTTAACTCCCCTGATTCAACATGGGGCAAAAGATAATCCTGCTGCGCTTTATTGAAACGATGGATCTCGTCCAAAAAAAGCACTTTGGGGCTTTCCACTGTTTTATCATCTACAATCTTCCGTATATCGGCCTTGCCTGCGGAAACCGCGGAAAGCTCATAAAGCGTTGCATTCAAGCTTTTTGCGTATATCCTTGCTAAAGTTGTTTTGCCGGATCCAGGGGGACCCCACAAAACAAAAGAAAACAAGTGCTTTTTCGCAATAGCGATATTCAAGGGCTTTCCCTCCCCCACCAAGTGCTTCTGGCCAACAAACTCTTGCAAGCTCTTTGGCCGTATTCTTGAAGCTAAAGGTTCCATGGTTTAAACCCTGTGCTCTGTTAAAAGATGCCAGGATTGATACGAATAATCTTGTCGTCTCCCTGCCTTGGCTCTCCCCTGCTGTCATGGTTGCTTGTCGCAATATACAGCATTCCGTCAGAACCTTTGCGTACTGCCCTGACTCTCCCAAATTCTCCCTGGAAATGCGCTTTGAATTTAATGGTCTCCCCAAGCACTGCCTGATACAAGGCCTGGCCCCTTAATCCTCCAAAGAAAATGCTCCCTTTAACATATTCAGCGTCTCCAGGGGCCCATGTTGTACTTGCGCCTGAATGCAATATTGGGGTTTTCATGCCCTGTTTTTTCTCGTCCCCTTGGATTACAGGCCAGCCGTAGTTTTCTCCTTTTTCAACAAGATTCAGCTCATCTAACCCAGACAACACCCCCGACCTTCCGTGTTCAGTGCTCCACAATCTGCCTTGATTATCCCATGCCAGTCCTTGAGGATTCCGATGGCCGTAGGAATATATAGGAGTTCCAAAAGGATTGCCGCTCGGAATTGATCCGTCGTCTTTAAGCCGAAGAATCTTGCCTGCAAGCGAGTTTTTATCTTGCGCAAAATTGGAATTTCCCGCATCTCCTGTAGTGATGTACAAAAATCCATCTGGGCCGAATTCCATTCTTCCGCCGTCATGCACAGAAGACCCTGGAATTCCTCCCAGAATCACTTTTCTTTCAGAAAGCGCATCGCTATTCAACACATACCGCTCTACCCTATTTTCCAGCCCTTGCCCAGTTTCGGTGGTGAGATACAAATAGATCCGCTTATTCTGCGCAAAGTTAGGATGAAGAGCCATGCCCAGTAATCCGCCCTCGCCCCTGTGTTTTACTCCCGAAACCTGATACACTTTTCTGTCTTTCCCAATGCGCACAAGCGTTCCTTTGCGCTCTATAACCAAAAGATCTCCACCGGGGAGAAAAGCAATCTCCCAAGGGATGTTCAGGTTTTCTGCAATAACCTCAATGTCTTTTTGAAGAACTTTCTCTTGCTCAATCCCCTGCTCTTGCTCTTTTTGCTGGACCTCTTGCTCCCCTTCCTGCTCCTGCTTTGCTTCTTGTTGAGGACCTTGCCCTTGCTTCCACGCAAGATATGCAACTCCTGAAGCAAGAAATAACAATGCAACAATAAATTTGAGTTTCATGCTATTTTTTCTCCCCACGCATCAAGAATTTCTTGATACTGCGAGGGCTCGTATCTTCTTAAATACTCCAGCACTTTGCCCCGCTGCTCTCCATTAAAAGACAAGCCCTGGGATGTGGCAAAATCCCATATTCTCTTTTCAGCTTCTGCGATCTGGGATTCCTGATCTACCATGAGTTCAATTTCTGCCAGCTCATAGCCGTAATCTACAATATCAAAATCAACAGTGAATCCCTGCTTTTCGTATTTTTTGCGTATGGTTTCCAGCGCAAATGCCTTGAGGTACCCCTGCTCCTCCAGCGCTTGTAAAAAGGGACTCTTTGAAGAAAGATCCAGCGCCTTGCGTATTTCTTCTTCTGTTTCCAGCTCCCGATACTGTGTGGGAGCAAAATTTTCTTGCTTCTGCGGAATCCTTGTAGAGATCTTGAGCTCAAAAGCCCCGTTGCGCTCCCGCAGCCACCAGTCTTTTTTGGCAAGCGCAAAACTCTTGGTGTCATAATACGCGTCACGAATGATTTTCTCATGCAGAAATTCAGCGCCTTCCAAAAGCTTTTCTTTATCTTTCTGCTCAAGAATGAATTTCTTTTCTACTTCAATCATTGCAGCACGCTATTGATATCCAAAATCCTTGCCAAAGACTCAATAGACCCTACCTTTGCCACAGTAGGAATGCCCAGCAAACAATTGCTTTTAGTCAGCACCGCGGCTCCCCCTGAATTTCCCTGCTCTACTTTTGCAGAGGTGATGAAATAACTGCCGTCATACCCTGACACAATCCCTTCGGTAGCAGTAATGGAACTCTGCGACCCGATCCCCGGATACCCAAGAATCACTACCTTCTCCCCTATGCTGGGCCGGGCAGTGCAAATAGGTTTGTCTGCATACGAAAGCCCAAGGTTTCTTAAAGCAATATCGCTGTCAATAATGGTGGCCGAGGCAAAATCAGCAGACGAGCTCGGAGTAATGTTATTGGTATAAAAGTGATAGGTTTGCGCATTATTGGGCACTTTCACGGTGCAGGTATCGGGATAATACCCTTCACTATCAGTCAAAACATGCTTGTTGGTAAAAACTTTGGGAGAAAATTCAGAAGGGCTCATGACAACAATGCCAGACCCCGAAGTCGTCTGGTATAAAACATTGGTGTTGGAATATCTGAATTCGCACTTCACCTTTCCGATAATCGGGCTCCACTCCTCGATAATTAAGGTAAGATTATATCCGCTTTCAGTAAGTTTTTGCTCCAAATCCTTCACCTGCTGGTCAGCCTGCTGCTTGGCTTGCAAGCGAGCTAGTTCAGCTTGCTTTTGCGCTTCTTGCTGGGCTTTTATGATCTCCTGCTGGGTTTCCTCCTGGACTTTCTTTTGCTGATCTGCTTGCGCCTGGAGCTTTTGGTTCAGTTCTTGGCTCTGCTGCTGCGCAGACTGCTCAAGCTGCTCTGATCTTTCTTTCAGCGCCGTGATCTCAAGAAGACTTGCCTGCAAAAGCTGTTTATACTCCTGCTCTCTTGTTGCCTGCTTTTCCTGATATTCTTGGTATTGCGCGAACCCAAAAATACCAGCAGTTGTCAGCGGCAAAACAAAAACAGCCGCCAGAATCAAAGGCAACATATTCTTCCTGCGCAATCTTCTTGAAAGAGAGAACATCACATTTCTATGGTAGCTTTTCAAATATCGCAAATCAAGCACGGCAATAAAAAAGCAAGGAACGTCCTTGCTCATTGAAAGGTGCCTATGTCAATCGAGGATTCAGCCCTGCATCCTCGAAAACAAACGCAGTTAAATCATCAAGAATAAGCTCAAATGCGTTGGGTCTGGCAAATCGCAAGAATTGGAGAATTGCGTCCTGTATCTCGACTTTCAGGGACCTTGTGTATTCAAAAAAGAAATCCCGCGCCTCGCCATCTGATCCATATGCTATACAGCGCGCAAAATTCCTCACCTCTTCCAATAAAGCAACGAGGAGCAAGCTGGTCTCCTGGAACTCTTCGTCCAGCCAGGAACTGGAGCAAATGCGATACAGATTATCCCTTATAGATTCTGCGACTTGGTCTGCTGGCTTGTCTGGATGTAAATAGCTACTATGTAACTTTCCGTCTTCCCAAACCTCTACAAACCAACCTTCCGGACAATCGGGATGATGAAAAAAAAACCACCAGACTTCTTCGTTCGGTATCTAGGGGTATTCCGATTGACATAAAAACTCCTTTGAATATGCTGGTATCCAACTCTATCACGAAATCTCGTTTACAGCAAGGGTTCGGAAAAAGAATGCTTTCCTAGACATCATTCAGCAATCTCAATTTTCTTAAAGCCCTCTGCAAAAGAATATCCAAATTTTTTGCCAAGTCTGCGCGCATGATCTTTCATGTATTTTTCAAACTTTTTTGTGTACCGAATTTGGCTTGCATGGGCTTTGAGCGCCTGGAGCTTTTTGCCGAATGTTTTACTTATATCTTCAACATGCTCTGGCTGATCTGAAATAAGCAAAAGAATCTTGACTTTACAGGGTTTTAAACCCTGTTTTTCATGCTCTGGGAAATTCAGCCGGTCCCGTGCCAAAGGATATACTGCGTCCATAGCAGCCTGGCCTACTGCCCTATGGTCTGTATGATTAACAATGCCTCTTGCGGTAGAATACCAAAACAAAGGATCCCAAGTAATCACTACATCTGGCTTTTTCTGCCTGATCACCTTGGAAATTTCTTCCTTGAGTTTCATATCGCATGCCAGTTCTCCATCTGCGTGCTTTAGGAATATCACGTCTTTGACTCCCAGAATATTCGCCGCATTCATTTGTTCTTTCTTGCGAATCAAGAAGAGTTTCTTTGAGTCCATACCAGGATCATCCGAACCCTTTCCGCCGTCAGTGCACACAAGATACGTGATATCCGATCCTTTTTCCGCCCACTTGGCAATAGTGCCTGCCGCGCTGAAATCCATGTCATCTGGATGGGCAAACACCGCGAGCACCTTCTTTGGAGTCTTTATATTTTTGGTCATGCAACCAATGTGAACATTAATGAAATACCCAAAAAATCCAATTACAAAATAGATTTTAATTCAGAAATTGTGGAAATGATAAATGTCGGGCCTCCGGTTTCTGGCGTGGGAAATTCGTTTGCAAATATCCCTCTTTTGACCCAAATAGACACCATGCCCAACTTATTGGCAATTGCAACCTCGCGAACAACCCGGTCCCCCACTATCGCAATATCCTTATACGGCAAATTCCAGATAGAGTTTATAGCATCAATCTCCTCCTCTTCCTTCTTCACAGACACCAATACTTTCTCAAAATACGGGGCGATGCCTGATTGCGCTATGATACTGTATTTTTCGTCAAACCTATCTTGCGGACTTACAGACAATACTGCCATCCGATATCCTTTTACCTTCAAATGCTCCAAAGTTTCCCTGCTATCTGCAAATAAATCGTTGGTGGTATTGTCCCAAAGAGTAAGGCCCCAATCAAATATAACTGCTTTTATCATGGCTTTATGCTAACAAAAACCCAGTTAAAAAGAAAAAGGACCGTGATGAGTGATCCTTATACTATTTCCGCTTTCCCTAAAACTCGGCTACGTCTTCCCTGAAAGAGAGTAAGCCCTGTGCCTGGGAACAAATAGCCCTGACAACAGAAAGCGCTCGATTCCTTGCCTGCCACATGCTTTTATTGCGCACAACAACCGTAAGAACTCTTCCTGAACCAAC
>CAZWDJ010000030.1:0-6053 GCA_964632325.1 uncultured Candidatus Saccharibacteria bacterium
CTGCTTTATCACTTCAATCTTTTCTATGGAAGGAGAATGAATGGGAAAGATTCGCTCCACCCCAATTCCCTGTGCTACTTTTCTCACCGTAATCATAGCATCCATTCCTTTACCATGCTTTACAGAAAGCACAAGCCCTTCAAATATCTGAATCCGTTCTTTATCCCCTTCTTTGACTTTTTGGTGTACCCGAATAATACTGCCTGGTTTGATATCGGGAAGAGTTTGTTTCGTCATGCTTTTATTGAATGCTTCAAGTTTTGTTGCCATGGTTTTTGTTGCGTAATACTTGTAAAACGTTTTGCAGGTCCTGTGGAAGCTCTGATTTGAATTCGCGCATTTTTCCGTCTCTCAGGCGTATCTTGAGAAACGAGGCGTGCAGGAACTGCCTTGCAAGCCCCTTGGGAACGTCCTGTCCTTTATACATGTAGAGCTTGTCTCCTGCAAGAGGATGGCCCAGAAAGGTAAGATGCGCCCGTATCTGGTGCTTTCTTCCGGTTTTGGGGTTTGCTTCGAGAAGGGTATGCAATGGAAATTCCTCAAGCACTTTATACAGAGTTACTGCTTCCCTTTTTCCTTGCGCTTCCGGAGTTCCGGGCATGTATCCTTTTTGCTTCCGTTTGTCTGAAGGAGCTCTTCCCAAAGAAGCATTGATCATGCCTTGTTTTTCTTTGAATGTTCCTGTTGCAAGGCAAAGGTATTTTTTCTCAACCTTTCTTTCCTGGAATTGCTGCTGCAGATACTGAAATTGTTCCTTGGATTTCGCGACCAGGAGGATCCCAGATGTGTCTTTGTCTAGCCGGTGGACAATGCCGTACCTGTACTCCTCCCCTAGCTCTTTTTGAGCTGGAAATTGAGATACGAGCAGGTCTGCAACCGTTGTTCCTTGTTCTTGTCCTTCTTTGAAAACCGAAATGCCCGCAGGCTTGTCTACAACCAACAGGGTATCATTTTCAAAGACAATTTTCAAGTTCATGGTGGGCGGTACAGGGGTCGAACCTGTTACCTCAGCAATGTCAATGCTGCGCTCTGGCCAGTTGAGCTAACCGCCCTCAAAATCACCCCGACCCCGCCACTTTAGCAGGAATTTCTATTTCTGAACAGGGTTCTTTACTGCTGTTGTTTGCACGCGTCAAATGTTTGCATGATATGAACGTGGTCTCGGAGTTTTTGTTCGGCAGCAGCAAAAACCGCGTACCCATAGCTTGAAGAACCCGCAGGCCCCGTTCCACTGATAAACAGATCGGTAACGCAGGACTTGTACCGCACGCGGTATACTGCGTTTATCTGCTGCCGCGTATTTGAGTTTTCGTCATAGAGGTGAGCGATGATTCTGCCTCGAACCCCGTAATCTCCAAGCGTTAAGCGATGGAAATCGCGAAATGTTCCGTCCTCATAGGTTTCCACGTTTCCTATGATCAACCCAAAAGAAGTGCTTGGATCTGTATTGGCAGAAGTATCCCAGTTTTGTACTGGGTAGCCGGGAGCAAGGATCACAAATCCAAACAAAGCGTCAAAAGATACTCCGTCAATAGAGATGGTGCGGTATGATTCCTCGGGCATGCCGCAGCCTTTTTGAAGCGTTGCGACCTCTGGGAACCATGAGCTTACAAAACCCGGGCATATAGTAGAAAGCTGCTGCGCAATAGAGGTATCTGGCGTTTCCGGAGAAGCAGGATTCTCTGCGCCTTGTTCTTCTGTGCTCGCGGACTCTTGCGCTGGTTCTGGATTAGTTTTGTCGGGCATGGCAAAAAATACAGCGAGAGCAGCTATGGAACCCACAACAGCAACACTGGCAATGGCGATAGCGTATTTTTTCATATGTTGGGCATTCTATCAGAGCGTCTCTCTTTCTTCAATCTCCAGCAGCCGTTCGTATTTGGCAAGCCGTTCTTTAGGACCAGGAGCTCCTGCTTTTATGCCGTCAGCTCCAATAGCCCAGGCAAGGTCTGCGATAAAGGAATCTTGGGTTTCTTGGCTGCGGTGGGATACAAAAATCTGCCAGCCGTATTGCCTTGCTTTTTCCACCGCCTCCAGTGTTTCGCTCAAAGTGCCTATTTGATTGGGCTTGATAATAATGCCGTTAATGCTGTCTTTTGCCATATCCATGCGCTTGGGATTTGTGGCGGTGAGGTCGTCTCCCACAATTGCTGCGCGCGCGCCATATGTTTGGGTAAGCGCCTCAAAACTGGCAAAGTCATTTTCAGAAAAAGGGTCTTCCAGATAGTTCAGGTTGAATTGCGAAAAAAGGACTTCATAGCTGGCTGTAAGTTCTTGGACAGTTTTCTTGCTATTTGAAGCAGAAGCATCAAGGCCGAATCGCGCGCTACCTGGAGCCATGCTTTGCAAGAGCTCAAACGGTTCTTGGAAACTTGTAAAGTCAGGCGCTATTCCCCCTTCGTCTCCAAGTTTTGCGTTGGAGAACTTTTTTCGCAGAGCTTCGTATATTGTTTTTCCTATATGAAAAGATTCCCGTACGGTATTTGCTCGGGGAATGACAAGATATTCCTGGAACTCAAGGTTGTTGCGCGCGTGAAGCCCGCCGTTGATAAGGTTCATGAGCAGCTTCGGTTTTTTTGCTGAAGCTGCGCGAACAAGTCCTTGGATATGCTGCCACAAAAACGCGCCGTTTGCTTTGGCTCCTGCTCTGGCGCACGCCAATGATACGGCAAGCGCGGCGTTTGCTCCCAAGCGTTCCTTATTTTTCGTGCCGTCAAGCTCAAGAATTGTTTCGTCAATGCGCTTTTGGTCGCGGGCGTCAATTCCTTGCAATGCGGGGGATATTTTTTCTTGTATATTTTGAACCGCTCTTGAGGCGTCTACATACGCCGCTTCAAAAGATCCTGTGCTTTTGCCATGAGGAACCGATGAAGAGGCGGTTGTGCCGTCTTGGAGTTCAACTAAGGCTTGCACGGTTTTTGCTCCTCCTGAATCCTTCACTTCTTTGGCCGAAACTCGCTTGATGCTAGCCATTGACGATATTCATGCTTTTGCCTTGTACAAAACTTTGTACATTCTCCAAGGTCGTATGCACGATCCTTTCCAGCGCTTCTTTGGTATTAAAGGCATTGTGCGGAGTGATGATGATGTTGGGCAGGTCAATCAAAACATGGTTGGCAAGAATTGTTTTGATATTATGCTCCTCGGCGCGGCCCGACACCAACAGGTCCAGCTCGTCTTTAATAGCGCCTTCCTCTTCCAAAACATCCAGGCCTGCTCCTGCAATATGGCCGTCCCTTAAAGCTGCAACCAGGGCTTCTGTCTCAATAATTCCTCCCCGGCTCGTGTTAATGATATACGCGCCCTTTTTTATGCGCCGTATGTTGTTTTTGTTTACCAGATAGTGGGTTTCTTTCATATACGGTACGTGCAGAGTGATAATGTCGCTTTGCCCGAGCAGTTCATCCAGGGCAAGGTATTGGAAGCCTAGTTTCTGCGCGGTTTCCTTGTCTTCCATGACGTCGAACGCAACAACGTTCATATCCATTCCTTTTGCAATTTTGATGACGTGCTTGCCGATTCTTCCCGTGCCAATAACGCCAAGCGTCTTTCCCTTTAGGTCAAATCCTTGAAGGCCGGTAAGGTCAAATTTCCCCTGTTCTTTGATGCGGTGGTATCCTTCAAAGATTTTTTTTGAAAGGCCGAGAATCAAAGCAAACGTAAATTCAGCAACCGTATTTTCTCCATATCCAGGAACGCTAGCAACCGCGACGCCTCTTTTTTTGCATTCATTAATATCAATGTGGTCGTATCCGGTAGACCTGGTGGCAATGAGCTTAAGGTTCGGGAATTTTTCCAAGACTTCTTTGTCAATCAAAGAATCTACGAATACAGAAATTATCTCCGCGTCTGTTTTTTGCGCAGTGTCTTTCGTAAGAACGCTGTCAAAAAACGTGAGTGTATGGCCTTTGAGTAAATCTGAAGAACTGGCATAGTCTTTTGCCCACGGTTCAAGCGAAAAAAATGCTATATTCATACGTTTTTGCGCGCTATGTTTAGTATTGTTTTTATCACCGTATCAGGGGAAAGGGAAATGCTTTGGATCCCTAATTTCACCAGGAAACGAGCAAATTCCGGAAAATCAGAAGGGGCTTGTCCGCATATGCCAATATATTTTTTCCGCTTTTTTGCAACGCGGACAGTGCGTTCTACAAGCTCTTTCACCGCAGGATTGTTTTCGTTTGCCACGGAGCTGACAATGCTTGAATCTCGGTCCAGCCCCAAGGTCAATTGGGCAAGGTCGTTTGAGCCAATAGACATGCCGTCAAACATATCAAGGAATTCTTCAGCCAGCATGACATTAGAAGGGATTTCGCACATCATGTATATCTTCAGTGTTTTGTCTTTCTTTCTGTCTAAGCCGTATTCTTCCATTATGCGTATCACTTGTTTTCCTTCTTCTATGGTTCTGCAAAAAGGAATCATGGGAATAGTATTGGAGAGCCCCATTTCGTTTCGCACTTTCTGCAGGGCTTTGCATTCCAAGCCGAATGCTTCCTTGAAAGAGGGATGGTAATATCTGGAAGCTCCTCTCCAGCCAAGCATGGGATTTTCTTCTTTGGGCTCAAAGAATTCCCCTCCCAGCAGAGCTTTGTATTCGTTGGTTTTGAAATCCGAAAATCTGATAATGACCGGATGCGGCCAGAAAGAAGCGCTTATCTTGGCAATGCCTTCTGCCAGTTCGTCGATATAATACTGGGTTTTATCGTTGTATCCTGTGGTGATAGCGTCTATCTTTGCCAAGGCATCTTTCGCTTTTGGATTCTTGCGCAGTTCCCGGTATTGGATCAATGCGTTGGGATGGATTTTTATGTATGAAGCAATGATGAATTCCAGCCGTCCCAATCCTACGCCTTGCACCGGGAGCCTGTGGTTTTTGAATGCTTCGTCGGGCGAGCCAATGTTGACCATGATTTCGGTTTTGGTTTTGGGAATTGCATTGAGCCGCTGTTCTTTTACCTTGAATTTCAATATTCCTTCGTAGACCAATCCTTCCATTCCAGAAGAGCAGTCTATTGTCGCCTCCTGGCCAGTCTGAAGGGTTTTTGTTGCGTATTCTGTTCCCACGATGGCAGGCAATCCTAATTCGCGGGATACGATTGCCGCGTGGGACGTTCTGCCTCCTTTGTCTGTGACTATAGCGGAGGCGATTTTCATGATTGGCTCCCAATCAGGATCTGTCACTTCAGTGACGAGCACCTCTCCTTTTTGGAACTCATCGATGTTGGCAACATTCTTGATAACGCGCACTTTCCCCGCAGCTATCTTTGACCCCACGGCGGCGCCCCGCGCAAGCACGCTGCCTTTTTCCTGCAGAACGTATTCTCGGTATACCTGTTTGTCAGAAAGCGAATGTATGGTTTCGGGGCGTGCCTGGACAATAAACAGCTCTTGGGTTTTTCCGTCTTTTGCCCATTCAATATCCATGGGCTGGTAGCGCCTATGCTTTTTGGAAAAGTATTCCTCAATGCTCACTGTCCAAGAGGCAAGCTGCAATACTTCCTGGTCGTTCAAGCTATATTGCATGGAATCTTTGGGCAGTACCTTCTCAAGCGCTGTTTCTTGTTTGCCGTACACGAGCTTTTCTTGTTTTGTGCCGAGCGTTCTTGAAATGATCGGGCGCAATCCTTTTTTCAAGCACGGTTTGAACACGATGAATTCGTCAGGCGTCACTTTGCCCTGCACCACCATTTCCCCCAGACCGTAGGAACTGTTGATAATAACCACTTTGTCAAAGCCGGTTTCCGTATCAATGGAAAAGGCGACTCCGCTTGAAGCAAGGTCGCTTCTGACCATTTTCTGGACGCCGACAGACAAGGCGATCTTTGCATGCGAAAATCCTTTGTCTTGGCGGTATGAGATCGCCCGATCCGTGAACAGAGAGGCAAATGCTTTTTGCACTGCTTCCAGCACTGCTTTAAGGCCTACCACGTTCAGGTACGTTTCTTGTTGTCCGGCAAAAGAAGCTCCGGGCAAATCCTCGGCAGTAGCCGAGGAGCGCACCGCAACGTCAGGATTATTTCCATATATTTCAGCCATGCGCGAGTATGCTT
>CAZWDJ010000030.1:6063-7567 GCA_964632325.1 uncultured Candidatus Saccharibacteria bacterium
AAAATCTGAAGTACTCATATTTGCAATTTCGGCTGCTTTGCCAATGCTTGCTTTCAAATCATCAGGCATCTGGGCTTCAAGAATGGAGTTTCGTATTGCAGCCCCGCGTTTTCGCAGATCAGCCACGTTATGCGTATCTATGTCTTTGAGCGTTGTTTGCATGGTTTTTCTCAAACCCGCAAAATCCAGAAAATGGTTGTATGCGTATGAAGTGACTGAAAAGCCGTCTGGAATATTGATGCCAAGAGGCGCAAGGCCGGAAATCATTTCTCCTAATGCCGCGTTTTTCCCCCCAACCAAAGCAATGTCTTGTATGCCAACTTCTTTGAACCACAGGATGAATTGTTTGCTTTTGTCAGCCATTATTCTTTCATTGCGAGTATGAGATCGGATACGTTGGACCCGGTGTGCCTGGTAAGGATATAGTCTTCTACGCAGTCAAAAAAGTCGTATGAGGCGTGCTTTTGTAGGAAGGCGGCAGGATCAAGTTTCAATCTTTCTGCGTTTTCTTTGGTAAGTATATCACATAATGCTCCTGCGTGGTCAGTGTTGTCCCAGCCGTCTGAATTCAACGAGGCAAGGAGAGTTTCTGTTTGCATGAGTTCCAGGCTTGCCAGCGCAAGCTCTTGATTCCTTCCTCCTTTGCCTCCGTTCTTCATGGTAACAGTTGTTTCGCCTCCGTACAGATATGCTGTGCGCGGAGGAGCCTTGCTGATTGCTTGCGCAATTTCCCTACCCTTATCACGCGCTTCTCCCGTAAGTTGATTGGTCTGGATATGGGCGTTAAATCCAAGCTCTTTTGCCTTTTTTGCCATTGCTTGCAAGGCAGTATCATTAGACAGAAACAGGATATTCTCAACACGGTCAAAATACTTTTGGTCTTTCGGTGTTTCTATGAGCTGGGATTCTTGAATATTGTATGCGCGCAGAATGGTTTTTGCGTCTGCAATGGTTGTTGCGTCTTTTGCAGTGGGGCCTGAAGCCACGAGAGAAATATCGTTGCCTGGAATGTCAGAGAAAATGAGCGAGACAGCGCGCGCGGGATATGCGTATTGCGCCAAGAATCCTCCCCGCGCAAAAGATAAATGCTTGCGTACTGTGTTGATTTCTTGAATGGGCGCGCCCGCAGAAAACAGCGCTTTCAGTATCGTAGCTTCGGTAGCGCACTGCATATTTTCCTGGGGCAGGCATAAAAGCGCAGATCCTCCCCCTGAAATGACAAACAAAACTACATCTTGCTCCGTAGCTTGCTCCAGAAATACAACAAGACGCTTTGAGATTTCCGCGTTTTTGTCGCTGGGCATGGGATGAGTGCCAACGTGGAGTTCAGATTTTTTGAGCGGATATTCCGCGTATTCATGCGCGTCAAACACGAATCCTGCAAAGAGTTTGCCGCCAAGCGCTTCTTCTAGTGTAAAAGCGGCTTGCGTGGCGCTTTTCCCAATGGCTGCTGCGTATATTTTACCTTGAATATCGTATGCATGGTTGGCAACGACGAGCCTGT
>CAZWDJ010000031.1:0-7345 GCA_964632325.1 uncultured Candidatus Saccharibacteria bacterium
GGTAAGTGCGAACGATTATTCTGGTATATCAGAGTATATACTTGTCGTCAATGCACGGTAAGAAATAGCATATAACATTTCCGTGCTATAGCATAAAAATGTTATATATTTGTTATCCCCTTATTTCTTTTTGTTGCCGGGCAAAAATCTTTGCAGTATACTACAATATATGATCCGAGTTGCAATAAATGGATTTGGAAGGATAGGGCGGCTGTTTTTGAGGCAGGCGTTTGAAAAGCCGGATATTGCTATAGTTGCAATCAACGATTTGGGCAACGCGGAAAATCTGGCATATTTGCTTGAGCACGACACGGTATACGGAAACTACGGCAAAGAAGTCCGGGGCCAGGGGAATTCTTTGTTCGTGCAGGGAAAAGAAATCGCAATGCTGCAGGAAAAAGATCCCGCGCGTCTTCCCTGGGCAAAGCTCGCAATTGACGTGGTGATTGAAGCTACCGGGATATTTGAATCGTTTGAAAAAGCAAAGGTGCATTTAGATGCGGGAGCAAAGCGCGTGGTGATCACAGCTCCCGCAAAGGACGAAGACGGGGAACTGGGAAAAACCGTGCTGGTTGGCGTGAACGAAGATAAGCTTGGTACGTGCAAGATTTCTTCCAATGCCTCCTGCACTACGAATGCCGCTTCTCCCGTGATTCAGGTTTTAAACAAAAATCCTGGGATCAAGAAAGCGGTGCTCAACACTGTGCACGCGTATACCGCAACGCAGAACTTGGTTGACGGCCCCACCAAAGGAAGCGATTTTCTGCGTGGAAGAGCTGCGGGGCAGAACATCGTGCCTTCTTCCACGGGAGCCGCCATAGCAGTCGCCAGGGCAGTGCCTGACCTGGAAGGCAAGTTTGACGGCATTGCTTTGAGAGTGCCTGTTGCGGCAGGGTCTGTCGCAGACATCACGTTTCTTGCCAAGCGCAAAACATCAGTTGAAGGGATAAACCAGATTTTGGCCGAAGCTTCAGCTTTGCCTGAATGGAAAGGCATCTTGAAAGTAGCAAGAAAGCCGCTTGTTTCGTCTGATATTATTAGGGAGCCCTACGGAGCAGTCGTTGATTTGAGCTTCACGAGGGTGGTTGACGGGGATTTGGTGAAGGTGCTATCGTGGTATGACAACGAATGGGGGTATGTGACGACCCTTGTAAAGCACCTGGAAGCAATAGCCCGCACTCTTTAATACATTCAGTAACATATTTTCAAAATACCGATAGTCCAAATCTCCAGCGAGATTTGGCAATCTGTGCTCTCGCTTCGGCATTCGCCCAAAGCGAAACCATGCTGCCGAAGCTCCGAGGACTATTTTGAAAACATATTACTTCATGATTATACTTTACTATGACCATACATGTATTCGTAGAGATCCCAAAGGGATCAAAAAATAAATACGAGAGGAATGAAGAAACAGGGGAGATTATGCTTGACCGCACGCTGTACGGCTCCCATACGTTTCCTTTTGAGTATGGATTCATCAAGAACACCAAGGGCGCTGACGGCGACCCTTTGGATGCTGTTTTGTTGGTGAGCAATGCTACGTTTCCAGGGTGCATTGTTGAGTCAGAAGTCATTGGATATTTGGAAATGGAGGATGAATCAGGCGTAGACCATAAAGTGCTCCTCGTGCCTACAGACAAGATTGACCCAAGATCTTCACACGTTGAAGACGTGAAGGATTTGACCAGCCACCAGAAAGCTGAAATCAAGGATTTTTTTGAAACATATAAGCGCCTGGAACCAAATAAGTGGGTGAAGGTAAAAGAATTCAAGTCAAAAGAAGAGGCGGAAAAACTTGTTCAAGAATCAATGGAATAACCGTATGTTATCGCTTACTGCCCATATCAGAAAAGATACCAAGAAAAAGCTTGATGCGCTGCGCGCAAAAGGCCTGATTCCGGCTGTCTTGTACGGCCCAAACGCAAAAGAGCAAATGCTGGCTGTGGAACGAAAGGATTTTGAGAAAACATTCAAAGAAGCAGGGGAGAGCGCTCTTGTTTCTTTGACCGTGGATTCGTCCACTGCTCCCGTGTTTATCTACGACACGCAGAAAGACCCTTTGACCAACAAGGTGACGCACGTTGATTTTTATCAGCCTGCGCTTGACCAGAAAATTGAGATCGCTGTTCCCCTCGCGTTCAAGGGAGATGCACCGGCGGTGAAAGATTTAGGGGGCACGCTTATCAAAATGGTGCAGGAAATTGAGGTGCGGGCTCTTCCTCAAGATTTGCCCCACGAAATTACTATAGACGTTTCTTCGCTCGCATCTTTTGAGAACAGGATTTTGGTAAAGGATATCGCAGTGGGGCAGAATGTGGAGATTTTGAAAAACCAAGAAGACATTATTGCGCAGGTTGTGCCTCCGGAAAAAGTGGAGGAAGAGCTTGCGACTCCTGTTGAAGAAAAAGTGGAAGAGGTTGGAAAGGTTGAAAAGCCAAAGAAAGAAGAAGTTGAGGAAGGAGCAGAAGCTGAGAAACCAGCTGCTGCAAAGGCCCAATGAAAAAGCCATCAGCGTTTTTTTTGACAATTCTTTTGATCACAGCCATTGCCACAAGCGGTTCGTTTCGTGGCTTTGTTGTCTTGGCCCAGCTTTCTCCGGCGCAAGAAAGAGAGCAGCTGGAGCAGGAGCTTCAAAAGCTTGAAGAGGAGATCAATGATATCCAGGGGGATATCACGAAAACCCAGCAGCAGAAAAAAGCCCTGCAAGATCAGGTTTCGGTGCTGCAAAGCAAAATCAGAAAGCTTGACCAGGCGATTTCAACAGGCACCAGATTGGTCGCGGACTTGAAAGATCAGATTCAGGATACCGAAGGGTCTATTGAGCAGACCACTCTGCAGATTGAGAACAAGAAAAAAGAGCTGGGCCTTATCGTGCAGCAGATAGCCCAGCAAGACCGCAGGAGTTTTGCCGAAATCATGCTGACCGGACAAACCTTAACTGATTTCTTCTCCAATGCGGCAGGGCTCCAGTCTTTGGGAGCGAGGAATAAAGAGCTGTTGGGAGATTTGGAAGACTTAAGCCAATATTTGGCATCGCAAAAAGGGAAGCTGGAATCTGAAAAAGGCCAGGAAGAGAATTTGGTCAGGATCCAGGTGCTCCAGAAAAAAGAAAGCCAGAGCACGCAAAAGCAGACCGAGGTTATTTTGAGCCAGACCAGGGGCAAGGAATCCGAGTATCAAAAGCTTTTGGCTGACAGGCAGAAGCAGGCGCAGGAGATCAGATCACGCATCTTTGAATTGATCGGCGTTCCTGAAGCGCCAACATTCGGAGAGGCATTGGCCATTGCCAATTCGGTGTCTGCGCAAACAGGAGTGCGGCCCGAATTGCTGCTGGCAGTGCTTACGCAGGAATCCAGCTTGGGGAAGAACGTTGGCCAGTGCTATTTAAAAAATACCCAGACCGGCCAGGGAGTGAGGATTTCCAACAGTGCTGCGGTAAATAATATCATGAAGCCCTCCAGGGATATCCAGCCGTTTTTGCAGATCACCAAAGATTTGGGCCGGGATCCTTTTGCAACGCCCGTTTCATGTCCCATTCCGAGCGTTGGGGGATACGGCGGAGCAATGGGTCCTGCGCAATTCATTCCCTCCACGTGGATGACGTATAAAGCAAGGATAGACTCTATTCTGGGAAGACCGGCTGACCCGTGGAACATCAAAGACGCCTTTTTGGCGGCAGGTTTGTATTTGCAAACGTATGGGGCCTCAAAACAGGACTACAATTCAGAATGGAAAGCCGCCATGATTTACTTTTCAGGAGGAACAAATGTGAGATACAGATTCTACGGGGATTCCGTGATGCGCATTGCCGCCCAGTATACAGAAGACGTCAAAGCGCTGCAGGGTTCTCTTTCAAACAGATAACATTACGCAGAAGTTTCTTGGCGCGCTTTCTGGAATTCTGCAAGCGCGTCTGCAATAGGGTCCAGGTTTCCTTCCATGACTTTTTCAATGCCGTGCCATGACTGTTCAATGCGATGGTCGGTGATGCGGTCTTGGGGAAAGTTGTAGGTTCGGATCTTTTCAGCGCGCTTGGCCCATCCGATTTGGGATTTTCTTTGGCCGGAGAGCTCTTTTTCTTCTTTCTCTTTCTTTTGCTCCAGTAGTTTTGCCTCCAAGAGCTGCATTGCGACTTCTTTGTTTTTTTGCTGGGTTCTGGAGCTTTGGACGGCAATCACAAGGTTGGTGGGAAGATAAATAAGTCTGACTGCTGTTTTTCTCTTGTTTACGTTTTGGCCTCCGGGCCCCGAAGAGTTGAAGAATTCCAACTTGATGTCAGCCGGGCTTATGACAATTTCAGCTTTTTTTGCCCTGGGAAGCACGGCCACAGATGCCGTTGACGTATGGACTCTTCCTGCCTTTTCGGTTTCAGGGATTCTTTGCACGCGGTGCACGCCCCCTTCATATTGAAGTTTCTCGTATGCCTCTTCTCCTCTTATTTCCAAAGAAGCTTCTTTAATGCCTCCCAGCCCGCTTTCGTCCAGGTTTAGCACGTCTTGCTTCCATGCTTTTGCCTGGGCGTATTTTGCGTACATGTCAAAAAGATCTCGGGCAAACAGAGATGCTTCTTCTCCTCCGGTTCCAGGGCGTATTTCTAAGATAAAGGCGTCAGGGGCGCTTGCGCTACCTTTTTTCAAGAGCGCGTCAATTTCTTTTTCTGCGGTTTTTGCCTGCTGTTCCAGGGAAATCAGTTCTTCCTGGGCTAGCGTGGAAAGTTCGGGATCTTCCTGGGAAGAAAGAATTTGCTTGTTTTCCGCTACTTTCTTTTTAAGCTCTTCCAGCTCTTCTGCTTTTTTGATGATTTTTTCCAGCGAAGAGCGTTTCTTTGAGATGTCTTGGAATCGTTCCCAATCAGAAATAAGCTCGGGATTCGTGAGCTCTTGCGTAAGAGAATCGTATTCTTGTTTGATTTTCTCAAGCTCGATCATTCAGCGGTTTTTGCCTTCTTCTTGGGAGTTTTCTTTTTGGCAAGGCGCTCTTTGAATTTTTGGACCTGGCCGAGCTTGTCCATGATCTTTTCCTTGCCGGTGTAGAAGGGATGGCAATTTGAACACACCTCAATTTCAATCGTTGCTTTGGTAGAGCCGGTAGCAAAGGTGTTGCCGCAAGCGCAGATTACCTTTGCGTCGGGAAAGTATGTTGGATGAATGTCTTTCTTCATATTGGCGATAATAGCACGCCATTACTTTTTTATCAATTCCCCCCGGGTCATTTGGAAGTCTTGCAATCCTTCAAATCGTGTAGTATACATATAGGGTATGGAAATAACGCAAGCTGACAAGAAAGACGCAAAACCGCAAGACCCTGTGGTGGAAGAAATGTTTGCTGTTGGTTTGCATTTTGGGCATAAAACTTCAAAGACCCACCCCACCATGAAGCAGTACATCGGGAGCATCCGCAACACGGTGCATATCTTCGCTTTGGAAAAGACCAAGCAAAAAAGGGAGGAAACATTGGAAGTTCTTTCCAATATGGTGAAAGAGGGAAAGGTGGTTTTGCTGGTGGGAACCAAAGTGCAGGTCAAAGAGCCGGTAAAGGAAGCGGCGACGAGCTTGAACCTCCCGTATGTTTCAGAGCGGTGGGTCGCAGGCACGTTTACGAATTTTGAAACCATTTCTAAAAGAGTTGCGGAATTGATTGACCTTGAAAAAAAGAAGGTTTCAGGCGAGCTTGCAAAGTACACCAAAAAAGAGCAGGGCCAGATGGAAAACCTTATGAAAGACCTTGAGGTAAAGTACGGGGGATTGAGAAGTCTTGCAAAGATTCCCGACGCGGTATTCGTATTTGACGCAGATGAAAACGAGCTTACAATAAGAGAAGCAAAACGCAAGAACGTGAAAGTGTTTGCCATATGCGACACAAACGTGGATCCCACAAGCGTAGATTATCTCATTCCCGCCAATGATGACGCGGCAAGTTCTGTGCAATATATCGTGAAACGAGTGAAGGAAACCATCCAAAACGCTCAATCTCAAGGTATTCAGCAAGCAGTTCAGCCAACAACAAATGGTAACAATTGATCAAATCAAGCAACTGCGGGAAGAAACAGGCATTTCCATCGTGGAGTGTAAAAAAGCATTGGAAGAAGCGCGGGGCGATGTTTCAAAGGCAAAAGAGCTTTTGCGATCCTGGGGCAAATCAGTAGCAGAAAAAAAACAAACACGAGAGACCGGAGAAGGCCTTATTGAAAGCTATATTCATTCAACGGGAAAATTGGGAGCGCTTTTGGATGTCCGGTGTGAAACGGATTTCGTCGCAAGATCTCCGGAATTCAAATCTTTGTGCCATGAATTTGCTTTGCAGGTGGTTTCTATGAATCCTGAAACCGTAGACGAACTGCTCGCGCAGCCCTATGTTAGGGATCCTGGAAGAGCCATGAAAGACTTGCTTTCAGACGCAATCGCAAAGCTGGGAGAAAATATCGTTATCAAACAATTCTGCAGATTTGAGATTTAACTTTTCTATGGCCTACTCCATCATCCTTGGCATATGCGTTGGAAGTTTTCTGGGGCTGGTGTATATGATTGCGAGCAAGATTCCCCAGCTTCTTTCTTTTCCGGTGGCTGAAGAAAAGTTTTCCCAAAGGATGTCGCAAGCCATGAAGGGCAGGGTGTTGGAGTTCCCAGGGATGAAATGGCTTTTTTCTCCTGAATTTTTCCTCCTAAAAATTCTTTCTTTTTTGAGGATTCTTTTCTTGCGCATGGAGCATAAGACGGGCGTGTGGCTGATGACTCTGCGCAAAAAATCCCAAGAAAAGAACGGGAAATTCTCCGAGAATTACTGGGAGCATCTGAAGAAAAAGTGAATATTGTGCCCCATAAAATTCAAGCAGTTGAATTTTATGCCAGCATAGCTCAGCGGCAGAGCAACGCTTTTGTAAAGCGAAGGTCGGGGGTTCAAATCCCTCTGCTGGCTCATATATAGCAGTAGTTGACCCCGTAGTGAATTTTGGGCAGCGCCTTGCGCTTTCTGTCCCGCAAAGCGGGACGGTCCAAAATCTACTACGGGGTTGACAAGGATTTGTGCTTTGCTAGGATACAATACACATAGGAATCCAACTTTAGCTACATAATTTAAACAACAGACGATTCCCGAAAATATTTAAAGAGGTTGTCCTTCGACTATAGTCAGGCCGATCTCATCAAATATTTTCGGGAGTTGTTTTGCCAGAAGACGCGGCTGGGAAGGAACTTTGAAAATTGAATATAGTAGTTGATCTATTTAAGTTGTTCCGACCTTTGAGTTTACCCCGTAGTAGAATTTGGATTCCAAATTTCACTACAGGGTTTATTTTAGAGAGTTTGATCCTGGCTCAGGATGAACGCTGGCGGTGTGGATAAGGCAT
>CAZWDJ010000032.1:0-7124 GCA_964632325.1 uncultured Candidatus Saccharibacteria bacterium
TTTTTGACGGCATAGACGCGCCTACGGGAGCATCTCCAACGTTAGCGCAGTACATCCAGACGGTTTTCCCTTCTCCAACAACCTGGTCGCAAGGGTTTCAAAAAGATTGGGGAATAGATTTAGTGGCTAATTCAGGGAAAAGCGATAATGTTTCAGCGGTATGGAGAGGAAGGATAAATTTTAAAGAGGGGACATATGCGTTTCATACCAGGTCCGACGATGGAATTGAGCTGAAGCTGGATAATGCCATATTGATTAGTAATTGGAACGGCCACCCGCCTATCCAAAATGATGCGAGCATCAAGCTTTCTGCTGGTTTTCACAATATTCAGCTCCGCTGGTATGAAAAGGGATTGGGAGCGGTGGCAGGGCTTTGGTGGGATTGGGAGCCAGAACCTTTGCCCGTTCCGCCGCCCGTTCCGCCTGCTCCAGCCCCTGTTCCTGAGCCCGAGCCGCCGATACCCGCTCCAGTCCTTGGAATCAATCCTATGCGAGCAAAGCCGGGAGATACGGTGACTATTACCAGCTGGCCAGGATTCTCCAATAATGTGCGGGTGAACGTGTACTTTGACAGCAGAGTGCTCAAATCTGTGTTTTTGAGTTCTGATCTGCCCCAATTCGTTGTTCCAGACGACGCAATCAATGGCAAGCACGCAGTGCGAATTACCCATTTTGACGGCTTAGGCAATGGACTTTCAGGTTCTATTGAGATCTACGGAGCCCAAGAGCAGGCGCAAAAGCAAAAGGATGTAAAGCCTGCTATTGTTTTGGATCCTTCATCCGGGCCTGCTGGAACTTTAGTTAAGGTGACGGGAACCGGTTTTCTTGGAGCATCCAGATTGCAAGGAAAGTTTGACGCAGGAGAGTTTGCATTGGGCCAGGGCTTTGCCACTGATGGAAAAGGAAATTTTGAAACCATGGTGAAGATTCCAAGCGATGCCCAGCTGGGAAAGCATACGGTGAGCTTTTCTACCGGCATTCAAAATGCCAAACAAGTGGTTTCGGGAAGCTATCGGTGTTTTCAAGCAAGCGGGCTGGCAGCCTGCCGCACGTTGCCGCCCATTATTTTGAAAATAGACGGAACATATTCTATTTCTTCTGAAAAAGGAAAGTACTCTATTCAGGGTGATAAACTTTTGCTTTCTGAATCTAAAATACGAGGCGTGGGAACTTTTAACGAAGATTATCTTCAGGTTGTCTTTGAGTATGCGTATAACAATCAGGGGCAGAAGGTCGTATATCTTTGGGAAGATTTGAACGCGCCGCCTGCTCTTGGGCAAAGAACATTTGCGTACGCGGAAGCTTCTTTTGTAGTCACTCCCACGCCTGAAAAACCTGAAATTGAAGAGCAAAAAGATGAGTCAAAAGTAGATGCAAAGCCCGAAGAAGGAAAAGAAACAAAGAAGTATGAAGATGGAGAATCAACCGGCACAGGCGGAATGGAGCAAGGGAAAACCTATCAGGACATTGAAAGCAAGGTATACGGAGATACGGAAGCAAAAGCTTTTGGCGATGTTGAAGGAAAGGCATACGGGGAGGTTGAAAGCAAAATATATAATGATGTGCCTATACGGCCTTTTGGGGGCGTGGAAATAAAAGCATATGACCAGGGAGTTGGAACAAAGAATTACGGCGGCGTAGAAGCAAAAGAATACGGGAACGTTGAAATAAAGCCGTACGGAGAAGTTCAAGCGCCGACCTATGAAGAACCAAAAGTTAAGCAAGGCGACTGCAATCCGCTTGTTCCTTTATATTCCCAGCCCGGGTGCGGCCAGCTGCCTTCTCTTGATAAGCCGTCGTTTACCGCGGGATTCTTTGACGGGTTCAAGAAGTTTTTCAAATCAATATTCGGCGGATCCAAATCCAAAGATTCTCCTCCTGTAAAACCAGCGCCCATGCAGCCGCAAAGCCCGCAGCAAGCTGAAACAAAACAGCAAACACCGCAACAGCAGGCGCAACAAGCTCCAAAGCAGGCTGGCCCCAGGATTTCTGGAAGCTACCGATGCTGGTCGTATAATGTGAGCGGGGGCGGAGGAGGGAACTGTCGGTTGATGGCTCCTATTGTGTTGAAGCAAGACGGAACCTATTCTATGTCTTCAGAAAAAGGAACGTATTCTATCCAGGGAGAAATGATCACCTTGTCAGAATCCAAGATACGCGGCATCGGAATATTGCTTGAGAACAACATGCAAATGCGTTTTGAGTATGATTACAACGGCTGGCATCATGTCATCACCTATCTTAAAGAAGACAACGGCGAGGCGGCTCTTGCGCCAGCGCCCGTAAAAAACGCGGAAACATATGTGGAAGTGACTCTTCGTATTGCGTATCCTGCGGGCGATTATTCCGCAGACAGCGTGAATACTGTCACTCTGTATGATCAAAATGGGAAACAAGTGGCGCAATCGTTGGCATATGCCACTGACCGCTCAACTACCGAGGTATGGTTCAGCAAGCGTTCTCCTAAGGTAGGGGTATTAACAGGGCATGCATATAAAGTGATGGTTTCAAGCGGTTTTGGAGAGTGGCAGGTTGGAGAGCTTGACCTTAGAAATGTAACACAAGATCAGACAATCACTATTTCTGCAAAGTAGGTTCTAACCGTGGTTTGAGCAGAAAGAAAAATGCCGCGCAGACCGTCATGTATGATATATTGCATACACCATGATTGAACACAAAATCATTCCACATCTGTGGTTCGATAAAGAGGTAAAAGAAGCCTCGGAGTTTTATACTTCGGTTTTCCCCAATTCAAGGATTATGCGAATAACCACATTGCATGATACGCCGTCGGGAGATTGCGATGTTGTGTCATTTGAATTATCCGGCCAGCCGTTTATGGCCATAAGCGCAGGCCCATTCTTTAAGTTTAACGAAGCTGTTTCGTTCATGGTGCATTGCGATACGCAGGAGGAGATAGATTATTACTGGGAGAAACTCTCGGCTGTTCCCGAATCTGAACAGTGCGGATGGCTCAAGGATAAATACGGCGTTTCTTGGCAAATTGTTCCCAAGGCAATGGATGAAATGATGCAGAAAGGCAGCAAAGATCAGCTGGCAAGGGTGACCGAAGTATTCTTAAAAATGAAGAAGTTTGACATCGCAGCATTGCAAAAGGCGTACGAAGATAATACATAATCCAGATATATATATGAAACTGAATACATATCTCAACTTTGCAGGCAACACGGAAGAAGCGTTCAATTTCTACAAATCCGTTTTTGGAGGAGAGTTTACGTCGGTTGTTCGGTTTAAGGATATGCCTATGGAGGGCGTAAAAATTCCAGAAGGAGATCAAGATAAAATCATGCATATTGCTTTGCCCGTAGGCAAAGATGTGCTGATGGCGTCAGATGCTCCAGAAAGTATGGGGTTCAAAATGCATTTTGGAAACAATTCGTATACTTCTATTCATCCTGACACCAAGGAAGAGGCAGGCAGGATTTTCACGGCGCTTTCCGACGGTGGCACAATAGAAATGCCCATTGCCGATCAGCCGTGGGGCGACTACTACGGAAGTTTCAAAGACAAATTTGGCGTGCAGTGGATGGTAAACTACAGCTACCCAGAAGGAAAGTAGTGCCGCAAAGCGTTGACAGAAATGGCAGAAGAAAGTATAAGCGGTAATAGCATGAATTCATTCCACAGAGAAGGAGATGCGTAATGGCAAAGAAACGGCCCGCAGTGATGATAGATCAGAAAGAAGACGGTACGTTCCTAGTGTGGGATTCGAATGATGAGTATTTTGTTGAGGCAGCTACTTTAGCTGAAGCAGTGGGGGTTGCCGCAAGTTTCAAAGACCAGGAGCCCGGGCTCTCGATTTGGCTGGATGCGCCTCTCGCTTCCTTAGAAGCGATTTTTGGCAAGACCCCGGAGTTTCAGCAGGGCGTGGAAGCAGGCAAAGAAGCCCAAGCAGAAGAGTAGGACTTCCGGACTAGATTCCTAGGTGTCATATAATCCTGGCGTTGTAAGCGGCAGGATTTTATTTTTCAACGTGTGGATAATATTTATTGACCGCTCAACCACTGAAGTGCTGTTGTATGGTTTGCACAGAAAGAAAAATGCCGCACAGACCGTCATCTTTGGTATATAAGCAAATTCTTTGCTAATATAGGGCGGTATGCAAAAAATCGATATGAGCCATATGGAGGGGCAGGATCTCACAAAAGGTCCTATTGGAAAGCAGCTATGGTCGCTGGCGTGGCCGCTCATGCTCTCTGTGTTTTTTTATACGCTCTACAATATCGTAGATGCCTTTTGGGTAAGCAAACTATCGCCAGAGGCGATAGCGGCAGTAAGCGTTTCCCAGATTTCTCTTTTCATCATGGTTGCCTTGAGCATGGGAATTACCGTGGGGTCTGGAGTTATTATGGCAATGCATATCGGGGCAAAAGACAAAAAGGAAGCTGAACGGGTGCTGGGGCAGTCGTTTGTGCTTTCCGGGATTGCCGGCGTCTTTTTTACCGCAGTTTCTCTGGCATTCAGAAGCCAGATCCTTATTGCTTCAGGCGCGAGCGGCCTGATCTTTGCTCCCGCGCTTGAGTATTTTACGATTACCGCGGCTGGCTCTCTTTTGCTTTTTATGCTCATCACTGTCATGTTTGCGTTCAATTCCCAGGGCGACACGTTTACGCTTACCAAGCTTTTCGCGCTTTCCACGCTCGTAAATCTCGTACTGGATCCTTTGATGATCTTTGGATATGCCGGGTTTCCGGCCATGGGAATTTCAGGCGCTGCCATAGCAACGCTTATCTCCCAGGCAGTATTTATTGTCATTGCGCTCCGCTCGCTTTCAAGCTCGCACCGGATGATACGCTTTAGGTTTTCAAATCTTACGGTCAGGTGGGAATCTGTGAAAAAGATCCTTACCATTGGAATTCCAGCTTCCTTGACGCAGGTCATAAATCCTATTGGACTGGCAGGGTTGATGTTTATTACCGCTCTGGGATTTTCAGAGCCGGGAGTCATCGCGTTCAGCTTGGGGTTCCGCGTTGAGTTTTTCGCGTTCCTTCCTGCAATAGGATTTGGATTTGGGGCAATGGCGATGATTGGCCAGAATATTGGAGCAGGGAATATTCAGCGCGCAAAAGATTGTTTCCGTAAGGCACTGCGATACGGTGCTTTAGCAGCAGCAGGCCTTGGGGTGCTTGCGATTCTGTTTGCGGGTCCGCTTATTCGCTTGTTTACTGCTGATCCTGAAGTGACAGGGTATGCGTTCTCGTACTTGTGGACTGTTGCGTTGAGCTACGGGTTTCTTGCGGCAATGATGGTAGAAGCAAGCGCATTCCAGGCAATTGGCAGATCTTGGCCAGGATTCTGGATATTCTTTTTGCGATTCGTTGTTATTTCCATACCCTTGAGCTACCTTTTGACGCAAGTGTTTCATTTTCCCATTCTTGCCTTATGGGCATCTATCGTTGCGGGAAACGTGCTTTCTGCGGCAGCAGGGTATGCGTGGATCAGCAGAACTCTCAAGCATATCCAGATGAAAGAAGTCCCAGTCCACGCATAGCAGGCATTGATCAGTTGCAGAATTTGCAAAAGAGGGATACTGTACATATATGAAGATATTGGTTATAACCGCGCTCATTTTCAGTTTTATCGGCATTGCCGGGTTTGCCGCTTTGAGCATGAGCCATGCTTCAGAGGGTCACGAAGCACGATGCATTGCGGCCGCAGCCCGTGGCATTGATTGTCCAAGGGAAGTTACTCCTTTTGGCTTTGCAAGTTTCCACATCGGCACGTTCAAAGGATTTTCGCTTGCCACCGTGCTTGAAGGAATTGCGATCATGTTTTTGTTTGCGCTGGCATATGCTTTTGCGAGGATTTCTTTGGTATTCTTGGCTGCCCCGCCTCGGTTGAATTCGCATGCATATTGCGCGCAAGAGTCCTTTTTCACGCCCCAGGAGCAAAAGCTTGCTAGATGGCTTGCTTTGCATAAGAACAGCCCAACTGATTCTATAAAGGCGCGCTGATAGGGTAAAAAGTTTTTTAGCGCGTCTTTGATATCCCTTTGCAAGGGCTTTTTGGTTATTTCTTATGCGATCAAACTATGAACAAACTTATATTAGGCAGTATCGGCGCAGTATTGGTTTTGGGCGGCCTTGTATGGATTGCGCGGCCTCAAAACGGAGCGTCAACTCCAGAAAACAGCAATGGAGTGCTTGTTGCGCAGGAGGCAAATTCCTATGACTTTGGCACGATTTCCATGGCTGCAGGAAACGTTACGCATCAGTTCAGGATAAAAAACACGGGAAGCGAAGCCGTCACCATACGCAAAATGTATACTTCGTGCATGTGCACTACCGCCTTTCTCATGGTGCAGGGTAAACGATTCGGGCCTGTTGGAATGCCTGGGCACGGAGCGATTCCGTCAATAAATCAGGCAGTGAACCCAAGTGAAGAAGCAGTGGTTGAAGTTGCGTTTGATCCTTCGGCTCATGGCCCTGCCGGAGTTGGCCGAATTCAGCGCACAGTCACGATTGAAAATAATTCGGGTCAGCCAGTTGAACTTCAATTTTCCGCAATCGTTACTCCATAACCGCATGAATTCAACTCATGGCAAGAAAAATCTTGTAATTCTCATCGGGATGTTTGCTGTGCTATTGGGATTGGTAGTATTCCTGAAAACAGGGGATATGGGCACCAACGTTCTTTGGAATATCAGCAGGCAGGGTACGTGGATGCTTCCTTTGGTGGTAGTCGCCTCGCTCATTGACAGCATTAATCCCTGCGCATTCGGGATATTGCTCTTGACTGTTGGATTTCTGTTGTCGCTTGGGAAGGTGCGTTCTGATATCTTGAAGTTTGGAAGCGTGTATATTATAGGGCTCTTTGCCGTATATATCCTTATCGGTTTGGGAATCTTGCAAGCGCTTCATATCTTCAATACTCCGCACTTTATGGCAAAAGTAGGGGCAGTGCTTCTTGTTGCTCTTGGAGGACTGAATCTTGTGAACCAATTTTTCCCGTCTTTTCCCATCAAAGTGCGCATTCCTCAAGCAGCGCACCATGCAATAGCAAAGCTTATGGGAAAGGCATCTATCCCTGCGGTATTTTTGCTCGGACTGCTGGTGGGTTTGTGCGAGTTTCCGTGCACCGGCGGGCCGTATTTGATGGTATTA
>CAZWDJ010000033.1:0-7049 GCA_964632325.1 uncultured Candidatus Saccharibacteria bacterium
GGACGTTCAAGTATGCGGTTTGACATGAAGGGAGAAATAGTGTACACATACTCTAGCATAGTTCTTAACAAGGAGGTTGTTCGTGTACCAGGAAGACACCTTTCGTTTGGCGGTTCGAGCACGGACCTTGGCTATCTTTGCGTTGGCGAGCATCCCGCTCGCGGCCCTGATGTTTTATGGCATAGGGCGGTTTTTTGGCCAGAGCGCTGATGACCCGGTTGTTGCCCTGCTCGCTTCTGATGTGTGGGTATACGGCACGTTGATTAGCTGGACGGCGTGGCAGATAACTCGTAGCAGGATCAAGGTTAAAGCGTTTCTGGGGCGAGTGCCGCGCAATCCCAAAATCTGGCTACTCACTGCTGGAATTACTGTGGCTTCGTTTTTCTTTTCGCTCGGTTGCATCCCGGTCGTAACTTATTTGCTGGCATTGGGCGCGCCGGGCATGCTTGACTATCTGCTAGAGGGAACAGACAGCTTTAGCGAAAGTGCAACGCCGATTTTGTATACCATCCTTACGGCGCTTTCTTTGATGATTTTGGCGCCTGTCATAGAGGAGGTTGTATTTCGAGGAATCTTGATGCACCGTTGGGCGGTCAAATGGTCGCCAGGCGTGGCTATCATTGCTACATCCATTGTTTTTGGCATCGTCCATGACCTCAACGGATTCGGAGCAATGGTCTTTGGGCTGGTAGCCGGCCTCTTGTACTTCAAGACTGGCAGTCTTCTCGTCCCGATTTTTGCCCATTTCCTGAACAATGGTATTGTCTTTTTATACCTTTTGTTCAACACCGCTATAACCAGAGTCATGTATCCGGCACAGGAGTTAGTCGTGGTGATGGCGGGACTGATCCTTCTTGTTGTTACTGGGCCGATTCTGTTCGCATTTGCGCGCCATAGCTGGCCGGGTTGCGCCGATACTCTGCCATACTTCCGGAATACGAGGCAGAAGTCGGACGCGTCCCCTGCGGACTCACGTGTTTACAACGATTTAGTGCCTGGATTTGAGACTCTGACAGTCGCACCCTGAAAGGAGGTTGCAACTTGCCATCGTCAGTATTGTTTCATGAAAACGGGAGACCAACCGCATGGTTTGCATATTTTTTGCGGGATGTAGGAATTTCAGGCGAAACATTGCCTGGAATCGATAGCGAGCTTCAGCGGAAGTTTTTCCAAAAAGGGCCCGACGGTCAGCCGCTGGAGCGCTGGGAGCTGAAGGAGATGGCTATTCCATGTCCCCAGGTCAAATTTTGGAGGCATTTGACCTTGTGCGGTTTCACAGCACAGAGGATTCCTGAAAAATGGGATTATTTGCATGCTGTATGGCCAGGTGCATTGCTTTCACGCATGTGCGTCAGATTGCAAGATCTCGTTGCGGCATGGGAGAGTGGAGTCAGATGGCAGGAAACAGTAATACTGGGCGGGAAGCGTCCTCTAATGGATAGCGAAACTGCCGAAAGTCTTCTTCCTTTCGTTTCTGATGGGTTTCTTGCCGAGCACGACCTTATGAGTTTCGCTCACAAAAATATAGGTACCGAGATAGACGCCATGATATGGCTATGGGAAAAGTGTGTTATGCCTGGTGAGCTTCGGGATATGCCGTTCCGCCTCACCATGACGCCGATGAAGCCAGCCGCAAGTCCCGGGGGCAAACCTATTCGGCCAAATACTGAAGATACCATTCATGAGTGGCTGCAAGCAGATCCTCAGCCAGGATCAGTTCTAATCTCATCGGGTATGCCGTGGGGTGTTGCCCAAAGAATCGCATTTCAGACAATCCTGGAGCCCCTGGGCTTTACCGTAGAGACATTCGGGCATGCTGCTCCAGCGCATATCACCAATGAAGCATTTATGCGAGAAGTTGCAGGAGCCGTGAACCGGATCCGGAGAGCGCGCGGCCTATAGAAGGGCATGTACGCAAGCGTATGGAAGTCCATACGCTTTTTCTTTTTCATATGTTTGCTAGGATGGAAGAATATGAATGTGATTTCAAAAGTTGAGCGCGTGACGAGAAGCGTCACGATTTCGCATTTTCTGCTCATGCTTGGGTACAAGCTGTTTTCGTTTTATTTCCCCTTGTTTCTCTTGGAAAGAGGCATGTCTGTTTCGCAAGTGGGGTATACGTTTCTTCTTATTTATCTGCCTATTGCGCTTTTTGCTCCCTTTGCGGGCATGCTCAACCACAGAGTTAATCCAGCGCTGCTTATGGTGTGGGGGATTATGGGATACGCCATATATTCTTTAGGCATGCTGGTAATTGACCAGCAAGGACTTTTCTATGCTTTTCAGGTATTGCTCGGGATATCGGCTTCTCTGTTTTTTGTGTCTTCCAGGTCTATTCTCATGGGATTTGTTTCAAAAAAGCCAGACCGCTCATTTGGCTGGTTTTATTCAGCTCCCTTTTATACCGATGTGCTGGGGCCGGTACTAGGAGCTTTCATTATCTGGAATTTCGGATTTTCCGGAGTCTTTTTCTCAAGCTTTGCGGTATATATGTCAGCTGGAATTTTTACTCTTGCTGCCTTGCGGAAAATTACCCAGCCCCTGCAAGACGGAGCAGGATTGGGAAAAATGTTTTCGTTATACCGCGATTCTTTCTCGCTCTTAAAAATGAGCCATTCCTTTTCTTTGCTCGCTCTTACTTTTCTCGCGCTTATGACAGGAGGGATATACCATGCGTTTTTCCTTTTGTTTTTGCGTGACGCAGGATGGACGCAGCAGGAAATCTTGCTATTTGGAACCGTAACCGCGCTCGTATTCGTCCCGGTATTTTTGTTTGGCATATCTTTGCTTGGCAGACAGAAAAGCAGGCGCAATGTTCTGCAGGGGCTTTTCCTGTATTCCTTCTCGTCAATCCTTTTTGGAATGCTGGGAAAAACAATAGCATTCATCCCCGCGATTTTGCTTATGGTGGTAAAAGACCTTGGTTCTTTTATGGCAAACTCCGGAAGATCGGGGAGCGTCACGCACTCTTTGGCAAAGCATCCTGAAGAGGCAGGAGCCATAGACACGATATTTTCTCCCTTGGGCCAGTCGCTGGGATTCTTGATTGCCATTTTTGCTCTCCAGAATATATCCTATTCCGCCATGTTTGTTTCAGGAGGAGTTTTAGTGCTTGTACTGACACTCGTGCTGGGGTTGCCAAACGCAAGGGATTTGGCTAAAGTAAAGTAGCTTTATGGACCAATTTGTCATCCAAGGATCAAAAAAACTTGCGGGAGATATTGAAGTTCGCGGCGCCAAGAACGCCGCCTTTCCGTTGCTTGCCGCAACCTTGCTTACCAACGAAAACTGCATCATCCGCAACCTTCCTTTGATTGAAGATATCTATCGAACGCTTGAAATCTTGGAGAGCATGGGTGCGAGCGTTAAATGGATAGGGGAGCGCGCAGTGCAAATCAACACCAAAAAAGCTGATGCCAGAAAGATAAACAAGGATTTGATACTGCAATTACGGGGATCGGTTTTGTTTTTTGGGCCGCTCCTTTCGAGATTCCGCAGCATTCATCTTCCGCAGCCAGGCGGCTGCGTAATAGGCGCCAGGCCCATTGATACGCATCTTGACGCTTTTTCCCAGCTTGGAGTTTCAATAAAACCCAGGGGTTCTGGGTTTGCCATGGAATTTCAAGGAAAAGCTGAATCAGACCAGGTAATCTTAGACGAGTTTTCCGTTACTGCGACTGAAAATATTCTCCTGTTTGCCAGCTTGCTGGATGCTCCCATTACGCTGAAAATCGCGGATCTTGATTACCAGGTGCAAGAACTCATCTCGGTCTTGAAAAAAATGGGCGCGCGCATACAGCTTATCGGAAATCACGCCATTTCCATCCGCAAAAAAAAGAATCTCAAAGGATTTACCCATTTTTTGATGTACGATCCCATTGAGGCAGGCACATTCATTCTCCTTGCGTTGGCCGCAAAAGGAGATATTACGGTCAAGAACGTTGAGTTGCGGTTTTTGGAACTGTTTATGAAAAAGCTGAAGGACTGCGGGGCGCATTTTGAAATCACGCAGGATAAAAAGGGGAGAGGAAGCGTGCGCATGCTTCCGTCAAAGTTGCGGGTGGATAAAATCCAAAGCTTTATCTATCCTGGCATCCATTCTGACTTGCAGAGCCCGTTTGGCGTTCTTGCAACGCAAACCCGGGGCACAACCTTGCTGCACGATCCTTTGTACGAGGGGCGGTTAAAGTACCTGGAAGAGCTGGTAAAAATGGGCGCTGAAATATATTTTTCAGATCCCCATCGCGCGTTTATCAACGGGCCCAGGAAACTCTATGGAGCAAATCTTGGAACCTTTGATTTGCGGGGCGGAGCCGCCATGATCATCGCGGCCCTGATTGCAGAGGGAAAAAGCACGATCAATAACGCCTATCAGGTGGACAGGGGGTATGAAAAAATTGAAGAGCGGCTCAAGAATATCGGGGCGGATATTACTCGCGTTTCATCCAAATGAATTTCTTTGTGAGTAAAATCGGCATTGACTTGGGCACGGCAAACTCGCTGGTGTTTGTTCCAAAAAAGGGAGTTGTACTAAGGGAACCGTCGGTTGTTGCGGTATCTCTGTATGACAATTCCATTCTTGCCGTTGGCAGAGAGGCAAAAGAAATGACAGGCAGGACTCCAGACACCATTCAGGTATACCGGCCTTTGCGAGAAGGCGTGATCGCGGATTTCAGGGTCACCTTGGCCATGATCAGATACTTCTTGAAAAAGGTCATGCCCAAGTACCAGTTCTTGAAACCCGAAGTATTGGTCGCGGTTCCCGCGGGAATCACTTCAACAGAAAGACGGGCGGTGGTTGAGGCAACCATGGGAGCCGGAGCCAAAGCCGCGTATATCGCAAAAGAGCCCATTCTTGCCGCAATTGGGGCGGGAATCCCGATTCATTCCCCTTCGGGCCACATGATCGTGGATATTGGGGGAGGAACCGCAGAAGGAGCCGTCATTTCCCTTGGAGGAATCGTAGTATCAAGCTCCCTGCGGATCGCGGGCGACAAAATGGATGAAACGATTTCTGACTTCTTAAAAAAGAAATACAATCTCGCGGTAGGGGAGACAACCGCAGAAGAAATCAAGATCAAAATCGGAAGCGCGATTCCAGACAAGCCGGAAACCACGCTTGAAGTAAAAGGACGCGATTTAGTGCTGGGACTTCCCAAGAATTTTACGCTTTCCTCGTACGAAATCGCAGAGGCACTTTCTGATCCGCTGGAAGAAATTGTGAAAACAATCAAGCTGCTGCTGCGCGACACGCCTCCCGAGCTTTCCGCGGATATCATGGACAAAGGCATCATTCTTTCAGGCGGCGGAGCGCTGTTGAAAAACTTGGACAAGCTCATTTCAAAATCTGTTGGAGTGCCGTGCTTTGTTGCAGACGATCCCTTAACATGCGTTGTCAGAGGGGCTGGAATGGTTTTGGAGAACTTGGACGTGTACAAGAGAAGCATTTTGAGCAAAAAATGAAACAGCAGGAGCTTTTGAAAGCGTCATTCAAAGCTGGAAAATTCTCCCACGCTTATTTGCTTTCTGGAAATGACGCGCAAGGCAAGGAACGTACTATCCAAGAGATCCTGCGCGAGCAAGGGTGCCAGGATATGTATTCGCATCCCGATGTTGTCGTTGTAAAACCGCTGGTTGAAGACGGAGAAAGCGCAAGGGAAATTACGATTGGCCAGGTCCGCGATCTTATCTCAAGAATGAGTCTGGGCGCGTGGAGCATGCCTCTGACCTTTGCATTGATTTTTGATGCGCACAGCTTGAATGAGGAAGCGCAGTCTGCGCTCTTGAAGCTGTTGGAAGACGCCAAGGAGCATGCGGTGTTTTTTCTCTTGACCCAGCATCCATTTTTGATTCTTCCCACGGTACGGTCCAGAGCGCAGGAAATCAGATTCTGGAAATTCGATTCTTTTTCAGATTCGCATGCGCCAGAGGCGCAGGTGCTTCAAAAACTGCAAAAGCAGACGCTGCGCGAAAGATTTGCGTTTGCCAAAGAACTTTCCGAGTCCTCCTCAAGAACGAATGAGACGCTTGACGCGTGGATTGCGTACGCGAGAATCCGCATGCTTGAGCAGCTTGAAAAAGATGCGAGGCAGGCAAAGCGTTACTCCGCGTTTATTTCCGCGCTTCAGGAGTGCAAAAGAGTTCTTCAGCAAACCAATGCGAATCCCCGAATGGTTCTTGAGCAAGTGATGCTGGAGTTTTGAAAAGATGTCTGGTAAGCTGAATGCATGACATACAAAGACAGTATCAGCGCCATTCGCCCGGAGTTGGACAAGGTGGTTGAATTTTTTAAAAAAGAGCTGTCTAAAATCCGTACTGGCCAGGCATCACCTTCTTTAGTGGAGGATATTTCCGTGGACGTGTTCGGTCAAAAAATGCCCTTAAAGCACATCGCGTCTATTTCCTGCCCTGAACGAAAGCAGATTGTCGTGCAGCCGTGGGACAGGACATACTTGGAATCCATTGAAAAAGCGCTGCAGCAAGCACAGCTTGGCGCAAACCCTATTGTTGAAAAAGACGTTGTTCGCGTCACGCTTCCCGCTCTGACGCAGGAATACCGGGGAACGCTCGTAAAGGTTCTTTCTGAAAAAGTGGAACAAACCAGGCAAACCGTTCGCAAGTGGAGAGAGCACGCGTGGAACGAAATCCAAGAAGGAGTCAGAACAGGTTCGTTTCCCGAAGACTCCAAGTTCAAGGGAAAAGAAGAAATCCAAAAGCTTGTTGACGAATACCAGCAAAAGATTGAAGCATTGGCAGAATCAAAGCGAAAAGAAGTCCAGGAAATATGATTTTCATTGCAATCGCGAGTATTTTAGTTCTCGTTATTCTCCATGAACTGGGGCATTTTTTCGTTGCAAGGAAATTTGGGGTAAAAGTAGAAGAATTTGGCATTGGACTTCCTCCCAGGATATGGGGTAAACAGTTTGGTGAAACACTATATTCCATCAACTTGTTGCCGCTTGGAGCTTTTGTGCGCATGGCAGGAGAAGAAAAAAGAAGCAATGATCCCCGCAGTTTCAGCAGGCAATCTGTATTGGCCCGTATGCTCA
>CAZWDJ010000034.1:0-2671 GCA_964632325.1 uncultured Candidatus Saccharibacteria bacterium
TACCTTTGGCCGTACGAACAATCATTTAAGAATAGAGCAATGGTCCAGTCGGTGAATACTTGCCTGAAATCCACGTCAAAGCCGTTTTTCTTCAGCCCTTCTTCCAGAGCGGAAATACCCACTCTTTCAGAACGCATGGAATCAATAAGCACTCCTGCCCCGTAATGATCAACCAAATAATGGATAAAAAGGGAGACCGCTGCGTAATCATATTCTTGTTCTTCCCATCCCGCTAAGGCGTTGCCGGGATCTTGCAAGAATATCTTGACTCTTTTTTCCAAATTGCTTCCTGCAAACGCATTATTGTACCCCACGAGCGTTGGCGCGTATTCTGCCCGGGCTTCATCCAGCCACGTTTCTTCTTGGATTTTCTGAAGCCGCTCCTTTTGATTGAAGGTGATTACATGGGTGAATTCATGGGCAAGCACGGATTTTGCCATAGGTGTTTGGATAATGTCAACCGCAAGATACGCCATTTCCCGCTCATTGGACTCTGGAAACTGCAGCTTTAAATGCTCGTCAATTTCGCGGAAATATCCTGCCGCCCCCTTTTTCATGCGATGGATGACAATAGTGAATTTGGGATCGCCGTCAACGCCTGGATTCCACTCTGATCCAAACGCAGACGTGAGAATGGGACGTATCGTGCGCTCAAACTCAAAAGCCAAAAGCTGCATATTGTTTCTCAATCCTGTTTGCGTAAATCCATCCAAAGAATTCCACCAACTTTGTTCTGCGTAAAAATACACCTCGGAGCTTTCGTGCACCAGCACGGCTTGCAACTCATCCCGATCAGACGCATCAAACGCGGGATCTATGGAAAACGCAAGCGTTGTGCCGAGCGTTGCCGCGTCTGCCTGCAAACCCAAAAACACAGGAAACGCCAAGACGCATGCAATAAAGATCTTCTTCATAGCAATGCTCTAAACTCGCGCGCAACAGTGCGTATATCCTGCTTGGCAAGATTGCTGAAAAATGGCAAAGCAATAGATCTGTCGCTCGCTCCTTCTGCAATAGGAAAATCCCCTTTTTTGTACCCAAACATATCCTTGTACAGCGGCTGCAAATGGATTGATTGGAAATACGTGCTGCATTGGATTCCCTTTTGCGCAAGCAAAGCTATAATGCGGTCCCGCTGGGCGCGGGAAAAATCCTTGGACAAGCGCACCACGTACACAAACCAGCTGATGTCCGCGTACGGCTCAACTACAGGAAGCTGAATGCCGGGAATTCCCTCAAGCTCTTTTGCGTACAAGGCCGCAACCTGCTTTCTTTTACGCACGATCTCTGAAATCCTTTTCAGCTGCACAATCCCCATTGCGCACTGCATTTCAGAAATCCGGTAATTGTACCCAAGCCGTACGTGTTCAAGCCATTTTCCGTTTTCTACCTTCCGCCCTTGGTTGGACATGCTTTTGGCAAGATCGGCAATGTTTTTATCGTCAGTCACCAATACTCCTCCTTCTCCCGTAGTCATTTGCTTATTGGCGTAAAATGCAAACACGCCAGCTACCCCAAAGCTTCCGCACGGCTTGCCCTTATACGTAGATCCTACGGCTTCTGCGGAATCTTCAATGACCTTCAGATTGTGCTTTTTTGCGATTCGCAAAAGAACATCCCAATCAACCGGATGGCTGAACATATCAGGAGCAAGAATCGCTTTGGTTTTTTTGGTGATTTTCTCTTCTATCCTTTTAAGGTCAATATTCAGCGTGCGCTCGTCAACATCAACAAATACCGGCCTTGCGTTTTCATACAAGATGCAGTTTGCAGACGCAATGAATGAAAACGGGCTGGTAATGACTTCGTCTCCTTTGCCAATTCCCAATGCGCGCACAATAAGATGAAGTGCAGAAGTTCCGGAATTCACCCCGACCGCATACTTTCTCTTGGCAAACTTTGCAAACTGCTCTTCAAATTCTTTTAGTTTGGGCCCCAAGCTCAATGTCCGAGTTTTCAACACCTCAACCACTGCCTTTCTTTCGGCATTCGTAATATCTGGCGAAGATAATGGTATGTTATATTTCATCTTTCGTAAGCTGCCGAATTACCTTTGCTGGTATCCCGAAAGCAACCACATTTGCGGGAATATCGTCTTTGACTAAACTGAATGCCCCCACGATGGAATTCTCCCCCACGGTCACTCCAGGGAGAATGGCAGAATGCGACCCGATCTTGCAATTCTTCCTCAAAAGCACTTTCCCCTCAACTCCGTCAATTGTGGAGTATGAGTACACAGAACAATGAGAACCAATCTGCACGCCGTCTTCAATCACTACGCCGCTTTTGGCATTGATATACGTAAAAGCTCCAATGTCGGTATACAGCCCCAGCTTGAAATTTTCCACGTACTGCACCATCCAGTGGTACGTGGTCATTTGTCGCTCTTTGACTTCAGCCGGCTTCCAGTTGGGAAAACGCGTCGTGCCAATGGTGATATCTTTATTCTTCTTCACGTTCCTGCCCATAGTCTGCGTATGACCATAAATGCTTCTGCGTATTCCATTCCTGCTTCAGATCCCCGCTTTTGCGCCAAGGCCTCAATGGCGCGGAGCGAGCGCGGATGGGGGAATTCCCTCAATTCGCTTTTGTAGCATGACATTGCCTCCTTTTTTGCTAAAATTTCTTTACTGATATCCACGTACGCGTTGGGCACAAATGGGGTCAGCTC
>CAZWDJ010000034.1:2681-7047 GCA_964632325.1 uncultured Candidatus Saccharibacteria bacterium
AAGCTCATTTCCCCATTCTGTTTCCGAAAGCGCTTCGTACGAATAGATCTCTCGAACTGACGAGCCAGGTATAGGCCTGCTTGCGACCAAAGAAGCGCCAAAAAAGATTCGGTGGTCCTGGTTTAAGTCTCCTCCGTGCGGGATATACATGATTTCAGGCCGCACTTCTTTCACGATCTTCGAGATGGCATCATTCACTTCTTTTTGCGGGATGGTATCAACTTTTACGCTTGGAAAATCCAGAAAATATGTTTTCGCAATGCCTAAAATATTACCTGCCTTTTCAATTTCGTTGGGCCGTTCTGCCAAAAACTCTTCTGTCCAATCGGGCGTATACGCTTTGGTTCCAATGCACAAAAATACCTGGTCGCCTCGCAGGGTATGCCTTTTGATCGTGCCTCCGCATCCAAGCACTTCATCGTCTGGATGAGGAACCACCGCAAGGATTTTTCTGGGAGAATTCATGCTATCAATAGTATCAATTATGACGACTTTGTCAAAAACATCTTGCGCAGTTCTTCTTTGCGTATGTTTCCTTGCATCAGCACTTCCAAACTCATGGGGCCGCAGTTAAACAACAGATCAACAATACTCATATAGGGCACAAACTCGCCCCAAAGCTGTGGGTACAAAGGATGCTTATATTCTTGAAAGTAAGGATGCACCCCTTCGTTTTCAAAGTCTTGAACGTGCGCATAGTTTTTGCCCAAGATCCCAAAAATATAGGCAGTGGCCCCCAGCTTTTTGCACATATCCAGCACAAGAGCAGAACCTTTTCCCTCAAACTGCTGTTTGGATGCTTTGGAAAAGGGAACTTGAATGCCAAGCTCCTTCAAAAACCATTGAAGCATATACTCCGTAAGATCGGCGAAATATTGCCATTCTTTTTTATACACGTCTTCAAAAAAAGGGGCGTACTGCTCAAAATACGGGGCTTTTTTGTAGTTGACATACAGCGTTTTCCAATTGTCTTTTCTCCAGTTTTGCGCATTGTTGATTTCCAGCTCCCAAAGCTGCTTTTCCCTGTATCCTTTGGTCAATACGGGAACCGTAAGAAAACCTTGCCCTTGCGATGTTTTAATTTTGTTCCTGTTAAATCCCCTCTTTCGGTACTGCGCAATGTCAAAAGAGCAAAACGCGTCGCTCAACGCTATCTTGTGAAACAATCCAAGCCAGGGCATATACGCAGGCTGATGAGCAGTGAGAATCATGCCTTTTTTTGAGCTTCAATGTAGAAGCTATGGGCGAAAAAAACAAAGAATGGAAAGAAAAAATTGAGTAATTTGAAAAGTTGAAGTTTCAATACCGCAAATCCTAAAAAACGGATGGGAGATGGAAATACATATATGCCTTTTAAGGCAACAGGGCGCAGTGAAGCTTGGCGAAGCATGGATTGAAACCAATACGGATTGAAAAAGCTGATGCTCTTTTGGAGAAACAAAGAACCGATGGAAAGAGAATTTGGCATGCGTATGATTACTATCCCTCTTGGTTTTAACACTCGAAATATCTCCTGATGAGCTTTCTTCACATCTGCCACGGTCTGGAACAAGCCAAGACAAATGACGATATCAAACGTGCCCGAAGAGAATGGAAGCTCATATATGGAAGCTTTGCGGAAATTCACTTGCGGCGCATACTGTTGAGCAAGAAATACAATGTCTTGCGAAAAATCTACGCCATATACCCGAAATCCCTTATCGGCAAGTTTTTTGGCTATCTTCCCTGTGCCACATCCCTCATCGAGAAGAAAAGTTTTGGAGTTATCTTTTTTGACGTAGCTTTTGAAATACTCAAAAAAATACTGCCCATATTCTTCCCCGCTTCTCTCAATTACTTGCGGCGCTTGCGGCCCTTGCTCCCGCGCAGCCTGAGAAATTTTCTGTTTCCATTCTTCCTCTTGCAAAAGTGTATATGCCATACACAATCACTTATAATCTTCTACTATCCCTTTTGACCCGCCTTCTTCGTCTTCTCCGGTAAGCACGACGCGAAAACTGCCAAGGATAATCTTCAAATCTAATGCAAGAGACCAATGATCAATATACCAGAGATCCCACTGGATGCGTTCTTGCCAAGAAAGCGCGTTTCCTCCCTTTAAAATATCCATATTCGTGAAGCCAGGCCGTACAGACAACCGCCTTTTTTCTTCTTCCGTGTACTTTTCAAGATGATGCGTAAAAGCAGGCCGGGGACCCACTAAAGACATCTGCCCCAAAAGAACCTGAAAGAGCTGCGGATACTCGTCAATGCGCATCCTGCGCAGAAATTTTCCGATTTTGGTCACTCGCGAATCATTCTTTACGATTTCCAACCCCGCACCCATGTCTGCGGCTCCTTGCACCATACTTCGGAATTTAAACATCGTGAAAATCCTCCCGTCCTTTCCAACTCTTTTCTGCGTAAAAAATACTGGCCCCTTGGAATCCAGCTTAATCAGTATGCCAACAATACAAAGGGGAATGGCAAGCACCAAGAGAGAACCCAAAGACACCCAAATATCCATTTGCCTTTTCAAAAACCTCTGAAATTGCATACAGCAAACGTATCACAAAGATTTTTCTTTGAGAAGACGTTCATACTCCCTTTGCACTCTCTCAAACACCACCCGCTCATCAAACTCTTTTTCAACCTTTTTTCTCCCGGCCCCTCCCATGGCTTTGGCTTTCTCGGGATTCAAAAGCAAGTACAGCACGGCTTCTGCTACTTTTTCAGAATTCTTCGGAGGCACCAATATCCCTGTGATGCCCTTGTTTACCGAACCTCGACAACCCCGAATATCTGTCGCAACTACTGGAAGCTTCATTGCCGAAGCTTCCAGTATAGAAACCCCCAGTCCTTCCCTATACGTAGGCAGTACAAATACATCCATCAAAGGATAAATTTCTTCAACGTCGGTGCGCTCGCCCAGATACATGGTATTTTTTCCTATGCCAAAAGAAGGAAGAACGTCCATGGTAAACCGATCTTTTTTTTCCGGCTCCAAGGAACCCACAATCAAAAGCACGGCGCCCGGAAAATGCGTGAGAACCTTTTTAAATGCTTCAAAAAGCTCAAAATACCCTTTGTCTTTCACAAGCCGGCCCACAATGCCCACTACTTTTTCGCCAAGCGGAATGCCAAGTTCCTGTTTCTTCTTTTGAATAAACTCTTGGGAAAAACGGGCAGGATTAAACCTGTCCAGATTCACCGGTCCTCCAAAATACCTCATCTTGTGAAACGCGTATATCCCTTCTCTTTGCACAATTCTCATATCTTCAACGTTCACGAAAAACGCGACGTGCACCAGGCGCGCGATTACCTTGTCAACAACAATAAATAATGCCCGTTTCCATCTTGAAAAACTTGGATTTTCAAAATCCAATCCGTGATTCGTGTATATCCTAATGGGCACTCGAGCCAAAAACGCCGCGATTTGCCCAAGAAAGCTTGCCTTCAAGGTATGCGTATGCACGATTTCAAACCGCTCTTTCCGGAAAAAAGAAACAAGGTGCGCAAGGGCAATCAAATCCGCAAGAGGCGTAAACATTCTTCTCGTAATCTGCGGAGTATATACCGTAATCCCCGCAGCTTGAATTTCTGGAATCCATTTTCCCGCAGCAGACACAGCATACACATCATATCCCAAATGCTTCAAATATTTCATCTGCGGAAACAGCAAAAACTTCAAGGTAATATCGGCGGAAGCCACATGGCACACTTTTCTTTTTTTTTGCAAAGTTGCATTAATCATGGAAAAAAATGCGCGCCAACGGGCGAAAAGGCAGTATTGCATATACTACTGCCAAACACCCTCTCCCAAAAGCCCGCAAAAAACCTGGGAAATTCTTGCGGTATGTAATACGCAGTTTCACATTAAGCAACGCATCGCGAACCATATGCTCGTTTGATCTATTTTGATTTCCTTGAAGATAGCATACAAAGTACTCTTGAAAATTATGCAATTTCCCTATACTCCCAAGCTTCATCCATAAATCCCAATCTTCAGAGAAATCCAGCGATTCATCGTACCCGCCAACTCTCGCCCAGCTCTCCTTGCGAAACAGGACACTTGTATGGGCAAAAGGATTACTGAACAGCATGTGGCGCCTGATTGCCTTGTCAGTTTCGGGAAACACAAGGCGCGCAATCTCTTTCCCATGCTCATCAACTCGTATCTGTCCTCCTCCTGTCAACGCATACTCTTGGTTTTTCTCAAGAAATGAAACCTGTTTTTCCAGCTTTCTTGCATCAAACCAAAAATCATCGTCATCAAGACGCGCAATGTACCTTCCCTGCGCGTGCTGAATTCCTTTGTTAAGCGACCTTACTAATCCCATATTTTCCCGGTTGCGCATGAAGATAACCCTGGCATCCTTCCTTGCAT
>CAZWDJ010000035.1:0-1401 GCA_964632325.1 uncultured Candidatus Saccharibacteria bacterium
TTGATCGCGCGCGAACTCTATCTTTCCAGGAAAGTGTCGTTTCTTGTGGGACTGTTTGTTCTTTTGGATAACGCATTGCTCGTGCATTCAAGAATTGTGCTTTTGGATAGCATAATGCTTTTTCTTATCCTGTTGTCCCTCTATTTTTTGCTGAGATTTCTCTCTTCTCGAAACTGGACATTGCTTTTCTTCTCTGGAGTTGTTGCGGGGTTGGCTGGATCCATTAAATGGATTGGGTTTGCCGTTTTGGCGGTGGCATGGGTGTATTTTATCTTTTGGGAGCGTTTACACCGTCAATCTTCAAAGAAACAGCTTCCCTACCTTCTTTTTTTGTTATGCGTTCCTTTGGCAATGTACGTTTCAATATTTACAGTTCACCTTGCGCTTGTAGATGAACCGTGCCTTCAAAGTTGCGGGAGCGTTCTGGAAGATAGGGGAGACATATTTAACATTCCTTCCCAGGGGAATATGATTCAGCAATTTTTTCATCAGCATTGGTATATGGCTTCCAGCACGGTTTTTGCCGGGGAAAGCGATTTTCCGTTTTCTTCCAGATGGTATGCTTGGCCATTTATGCACAAAGGATTCTATTACGCAGCAGAAGAATCCGGAGACAGGTCCTCGTCGATCTTTCTCACGGGGAATCCTGCGGTTTGGTACCTTTCCAGTATAGGGATTATTGGGTTGATTCTGATTTCAGTGGGTTCTGCTTTTCAGCGCAGAAAGGGCTTTTCTCTTTTTTCTTCTCCAGGGGTATTTATTGTTGTTGTGGCATACCTCATGTTCTTTCTGTTCTTTGCGCCGATCCAGCGCTTTACCATGCTGTACCACTATTTTTCTGCTCTTTTGTTCGCAATCCTTCTTTTTGGGATATTGATGGAATGGGTATTTTTGCGGTTTTCTCGCAGAGTCTTTTCTGTGGTATACGCATCTGTTGTTTTGCTTTTGGTGGCGGGTTTCATGTATGTCATGCCTCTTTCTTATGGAATTCCTCTGGCAAAAGAGGAGAGAGATAAAAGAGTCCAAGTTCTTTCTTGGCCAAAAATGCTCTTTCCCTCTTCTGTTTCACCCTTTACGACACCCTAAAAAAGGGTATGATAATGGTGTTTTATGCCCCTGTGGTGGAACGGAAGACACGCATGGTTTAGAGCCATGTCTCGCAAGAGGTGGGGGTTCAAATCCTCCCGGGGGCACCATAAAGGATTATCCTTTGACTTTGATCTTTTTTATTTTCTCGCGGTTGAGTTTTGGGATTCTAAGAGTAAAGATTCCATCCTTGATAATTGCTTCTGCTTTTTCTGCGTCAACTTCTTGGGGAAGGATCACTTGCCTTGAAAAGCTTCCCCAAAAGCATTCCTGGTAAAAGTAGTTTTTTCCTTCTTCCTGGACGCTGTTGTTCCG
>CAZWDJ010000035.1:1411-6698 GCA_964632325.1 uncultured Candidatus Saccharibacteria bacterium
AGGTCGTCTTCAATGGAAACGTCAAGATTCGCAGGATCAATCCCCGCAATCGCGGACTGGATGACGATGTCTTTGTCGGTTTCGTATACGTCAACCGCAAGCTCGCCTTCCGGCTCAAACCAGTTATCTCCGCCTTTCTTTTTGCGGGTTTCTCTGTCTCGTGCCTCAACCTGCACCTCAATTTTGCGGGATTTTGCAGGCCCCCTTTGTTCTTCTTGGAGGGGGTCTTGATCCGTATTTTTGAATTTTTCGAAAAATGCCATAGAAGTTATGAAATAACGCAGGTGCTTTTCATCTTTTTCAGCCTGGAAAACGCAAGAGAGATGAAAAATGCCGTGATGAGGAATATTCCTAGGGGAATAAGGAACGGGAGGTATCCTTGTGATTCCAGTATATAGAAGTTAAAACCGCCGTGCAAGAGAATCGCAAAGGCGAATGCTTTGAGAATGTTGAAGATTCTTTGCTTTTTGGTGGCGTATGACAGGGCAAGAAAGTATCCAAGGATTGCAGATGCCAGGGTATGGAGAAACGTTGCTCCCAGAAACCTGACTCCGCTCAAAGCCGCAATCTGCGTTAAAGGAGCGCTGATGCCCAAGCCCATCAAGACCAAAATGTTCTCAAGGGCCGCAAAGCCCAGAGCGGAAATCACCATGTACACCATAATATCCACTGGTTCGTCCAGCGCCGAGCTTGAAAACACCGACATCCTGACTGCCAGGAATTTGCACAGTTCTTCTACCAGTGCGATTCCAACAAAGATGAACAAAAGGTATGAAACCTGGGCAGGAAGATTGAATCTTTCAAGCAAAGATTGGAAGCCGAGTTCCAAGAACAGGGCGGGAATAGAAGAAAGCATGCCAAGCAGAAATACCCTGGTGATCATGGATTTTGGTTCAGGATGGCTGTCTTTGCGCAGGTAGTACGCAAGCCAAACAAAACTCGGCATGAGCCCGAAGTATACAAAGAAAAGGTAGTTGAAGTTCATCCTGTAGTGAAATTTCAAATAGAATTTTTCTTCTCGTAGAAATACTCTTTCAACCTTTGTTTAAGCATACGATTACCTTGTGTTGTTTTCAATCAGTTTGAAATTCTACTACGGGATCATACGGGCCAGGATTCAGCCATTAAAAGCTTCTTTCCTTTTTTTGCAGGAAGCTTTTGGTATATTTCCTCTGTTACAAAAGGAATAAAGGGGTGAAGCAGGATAAGGCAGTCTTTGAGCACTGACAAAAGCACTTTCTGCCTTGCTTTTTTTTGCTTTGGGTTTTGCAGCACGGGTTTTGATTCTTCAAGAATTTTGTCAGCAAGCTCATGCCACACGTAGTGGTACAAAAGCTCTGCTGAATGGGAGAATTTCAAGTCATCCAAAAGAGCTGTTGCTTTTTTGGATACCTTTGCGAAGTCCTTGAGGATTTTTTTGTCTTTGGATGAAAGAGTTGCGCGGGAGGATTGTTTGAAATCTTGCGTGCTCATGAGTATGAATCGAGAGATGTTCCATAGCTTGTTTACGAAATTGCGGTATCCGCGGATTTTGTCTTCTGAAATGGCAGTGTCCTGGCCTGGCATATTCCCCACGGTTAAAGCCATTCTCAAGGCGTCGGTGCCGTATATTTCCGCAACGCCCAAAGGTTCAATCACGTTTCCTTTTGACTTTGACATTTTCTGCCGGTCTTTATCGCGAACCAGCCCATGGAGATACACGGTTTGAAACGGAATCTGCTTTGTTTGGTACAGGCCCAGCATAATCATTCGCGCAACCCAGAAAAACAGAATATCATACCCTGTTTCCATTACCTGCGTTGGATAAAACGTTTTGAAGTCTTTGCCTTTTGGGAAACCTAGCACTGCAAACGGCCATTGGCCGGAAGAAAACCACGTGTCAAATACGTCTGGGTCGCGCTTCAAAGAATCTCCTTTGCACGTTGAGCAGGTTTTTGGTTCTTTTCCCTGCGTGACGGTCCAGGAAGAGCACGAGGCGCACTGCCAGGCGGGAATTGCAATGCCCCACCAGTTTTGCCTGGAAATGTTCCAGTCTTTGAGATTTTTCATCCAGTGGAAGAATACTTTTTCTTGATGGGAAGGAATAATAGTTATGCGCTTCTTTTTCACGGCTTCTCTGGCAGGAGCTGCCAATGGAGCCATGCGCAGAAACCACTGGGACATGAGCATGGGCTCAATCACGTTGGAGCATTTGTAGCACAAGGCAACGTGGTGCACATATTCTTGGTCTATCTTGGCAATAAGGCCTTTTGCTTGCATGTCTTGCGCAGATTTTTGTCTTGCCTCTGCGACTTTGAGGCCTGCGTAAGGGCCTGCGTGTTCGTTGAGCTTTCCGTCTTTGCCTATGACTTGCAAAGGGGGAGGAATTTCTGATTGATGCCTTTGCCATACTTCAAAGTCAACAAAGTCATGGGCAGGGGTGACTGTCACCACTCCTGTCCCAAATTCAGGGTCAACCGATTCGTCGGCGATCACCTTTATTACCCCTTTTTTATTGAGCATAGTATCAACAGGAAATTCTTTTCCAACATATTGCTGGTAGCGCTTGTCTTTGGGGTGCACCATTAAAGCCACGGTTCCGTATTTTGTTTCTGTGCGCACGGTTGCAATGGTAAGCGGGCCATACGCGATGTAGTACAGGGGGTCTTTGCGTTCCTCGCGCTTGATCTCAAGCTCTGAAAACGCAGTGCGGTGCTTGGTGCAGTAATTCACCAGGCGTTCTGCCCGGTATGCCAGGCCCTGGTCAAACATTGCTTTGAATGTTTGATACACCGTATCAATGATTTTTTTGTCCAGCGTGAATGTTTCCCGCGACCAGTCGCATGAAGCCCCAAGCTTCTTTAACTGGTTGCGCACGATATCCCTGTTTTTTTGCGTATAGTCCCAGACTTCTTGGTAAAACTGCTCTCGTGTCATGTCAAAGCGCGACCTACCCTGCTTTTCCAGCTTTTTTTCATACACGACCTGGGTTTCAAATCCCGCGTGGTCCATGCCAGGCACCCACAGGGCTTTTCTTCCTTTCATGCGCGCGTGGCGGGTCATGATGTCTTGAAGCGTGACAAACACGGCATGTCCGATATGCAAGGGATCATTGGCATTGGGAGGAGGCATGAGAATAGTGAAGGGCTTTCCCTTCAGTTTGTCTGGATTGAAAAGCCCGCTTTTTTCCCAAAGTTCGTAGATATGTTGTTCAGTTTTTTGCGGCTCGTATGTTTTTGGCAGTTCCATGGAGGGGCGATGGTTTCGTCTATTGTATCTTTAAATGGGGTTTGGCGGCAATGGCCTGGATATCTTTTGTTTTGGCGTTTTGGTGCACGTATCCTGCAAGAGCAATCATGAGTCCATTGTCTGTGCAGAGTTTAGGAGGAGCTGCAAAGAACGCTGGTTTTGGAGTTTGCTGTGCAAGCTCTTTTTGCAGTTGCGTGCGCAATTCTTTGTTGGCGGCAACTCCTCCTCCTAAAACCAGCGATTTTGCCTGGTATTGCTGAACTGCTCTGGACGTTTTTGCCACCAAGACGTCAATAATGGATTGCTGGATTTCTTTTGCCATGGTTGCAATATATTCCTGGGATTCTCGCACTTTTTGGGTGCGGGATTGCCAGTCGTACAGTACCGCGGTTTTGAGTCCCGAAAAGCTGAAATCGTAATCTTTTGTGCGGATCATGGGTCTTGGGAGATTTGGCTTCGAAAACACATTGGCGGGCTTGCCCGCCAAAGCTGCTGTAGCAGCGACGGCGGGGCCTCCAGGGTATGGCAGCCCAAGGATCCGCGCGGTTTTGTCAAAACATTCTCCTGCCGCGTCATCCCTGGTTTCTCCCAAGATAGAATACTTTCCCAAGCTTTTTGAAAGAATAAGCTGGGTATGGCCTCCTGAAACAATGAGGGCAATCAGAGGGAATACGCTTTTTGGAGGAACTTTAAGGGTTTTTCCTTGCGAGAAAAGCGACATGAGCAAGTGCCCTTCTACGTGATTCACGGGAATAATGGGCAGATTCCATTGCGAAGCTATATTCTGTGTCATGGTAATGCCTGTCCATAAGCAAGGGTCAAGACCCGGGCCTGCTGTCACTGCAAGGGCAGAAATGCCAGGGTTTTTGCGAGAAAGTTTTGCGTGTTTGAGCGCTTTTTCAAGGGCAAAAGGAAGATTTTTCGCATGCTCTCTTTTGGCAAGAGAAGGGTATACTCCCCCATACTGCTGATGGAGCTTGATCTGCGAAGCAACCACGTTGGCGCGCACGAAAAAAGAAGGCCTTTTTGAGCCCTTCCACTCAATAATTGCAATGCCTGTGTCGTCGCATGACGTCTCAATCCCTAATATTCGCATAGTCCTTGTTGTATCGCGTTCCTTGCCTTTTTGCAATTTTTCGGATAGAATAATCTCATTTGGCGCTATCGTCTAGCGGCTAGGACAGCTTTCTTTCAAGAAGCAGATCGGGGTTCGATTCCCCGTAGCGCCGCATTTCCTACCATGAGAAAAAAACCAGAGGATCGTAAAAAAGCCATCCAGCTTCGAAAAAAAGGAGAAAGCTACCGGGAAATAGCCCGAGCACTTGGCGTAGCAAAGAGTAGCGTGAGCGCATGGTGCAAGGATATGGTACTTTCATCGGAAGCGCAGAAAATCCTTCAAGAAAAAACCAATGTGCCTTTTGTTAAGTTGCGTGCGTATAATCAGAAAAGATCTCTTGAGATAAGCAAAGAAAATAGTATCGCTCAAGAGGATGCCATTCGAGAGGTATCGTTTTTCTCTCGTCGAGAACTGGCACTCGTGGGCGCAGCGTTGTACTGGGGAGAGGGATATAAAAAACAAGATACAAGCCGTAGTCCATATGTAGGATTCTCTAATTCTGATCCGGATATGGTGCGGTTATTTTTGTATTTTCTCAAGGGTGTTTTACGTATTCCTACAGAGAGAATCAAGTGCGATATACGAGTTTTTCCTACAACGAAAGGAAATGGATGCATTGATTTTTGGAGTAATGCAACGCAGTTGCCGCGTGAACAGTTCTCTGTTTCTCGTTACGTAAGCAGATCGAGCAAGGGAAGCCGTCCATTCCATGCGATTCCAAACGGTACTCTTTCTGTAAGAGTGTACGATCGACGTTCATTTTTTAAAATTAAGGGATATATTATGTGTCTTAGAAGTTTTGTTTTATGACTGAACAATACTACCTCAAAGTTTCAAAAGCTTCGGATCTCCAAGATTTCAAAGAGCGCCTGATCTACAGGGCTTTGGAAATGTTTCCGGGGCTTCTTTCGTACGCTACCTTGGTTGGCGCGGTATTGCTGT
>CAZWDJ010000036.1:0-6448 GCA_964632325.1 uncultured Candidatus Saccharibacteria bacterium
TTGCAATACCGCAGGAAGAGCGTACGAAGTCATCCACAATCTGTTTTCCCGCGAATCGTCTTCTTGCATTCTCAATCCTCCGTCAGAAGCTTGAAAAAACTGGAGGTAATCTTCGGGGGTCCGGTTGTTCTGCACCCAAGATCCCGGATGCTCTCCCAAAGCTGAAATTGCCTGCATTGCCCAGGCAGTGGAATACGCATTTTTGAACCCTCCCCTGTCATCCTGCTTGGATTTCAAATATGTTCTTGCGTTCAGCAAAGCATTCTGCACATCGCTGGTTGAAGAAACCAGAGACAATGCCTGTATTGCCGCGGCCGTGAGATCCACATCCTTTCCCCAGGAACCGTCTTGTGCTTGAGTTTTCAGAAGAAACGCAACGGAACTTTGGATTTCCTTGTCTGAATTCGTATACCCTGCTTTTACCAAAGGGATAATGGCAAAAATATCATCATTCAGCAGGTCTGGATTTCCAAACTGCGTTCCGTCAAATTCATCAATGATTTTTTGGATATAATTCACAGGGGCAGAAGAATACGGATTCAACCCCAGAGCCAACATCGCCATTGCCCGCCTCTCATAATCGGTGAGCAAAGTTCCAGGGTCAGGATACGAAAGCAAATATCCTGCAAGCTTTTCTTTTGCCTCTTCATCTCCGTACGCGCCCACTGCTATAGCCGCCCAGTCAGAATACAGCGCGGCGTTTCCAAAAGAGCCGTCTTCGTTTTGCAGCGAGCGTAAAAATGCGGCTGCCTTTGCCTCGTCAAGCTCTTTGTGGGGAACTACGGGATCTGAAAAAGGCATGAACGACGATCCGCTAGGCCCTGTGGAGCGTACAGGGAAACTTGCCTGCTCCTGGTATGAGTCAAAGTAGATATAGACTGTTTCGCCTCCCTGCAGCACATACTGATCCATGCCCACCTGGCCATACACCCCATCCACCACGTACTGCCACCATCCGCACACAGGGCCAGGCACATCAATGCACTCCAGGAAAAAAGCAGAATACTGGGGATAGTATTTCAAAACAGAAATATCAAATTCTGCCGCAGTTTCATCAACTTGAGACAACAAAGCAAGAATACTTCTTGCATCTGCTGGATGAGGCACTCCCTCGTTATCATTCAGCATGACTGTTCCCGGATCCGCAAGATCTGCTGCCCGGTTCAAAATAACGTTTCCTTGGTTTTGGAGAGAAACATACACCTGCTCCTCGGCTCTTGCAGATGACGAAACCAATACAATGCTTACTATCGCCAAAAGACTACTGATCGCTGTTTTCATAGGTCCACGAAATTACATCATTAGGTTGAATTATATACCACGAAACTCCAACATTCGCCTTCTTGCCATTAATGGAATATATCCAGTGCATGCCTTTGATCTGGCTTTCCCTCTTGCCATTAATGGAATCCACGAAAAATCCCAATCCCGCATATTCTCTTCCAGCAAATACAATGCCGTGCTGCTGTTCAGCTATTTTCATAAGATCATATACCGTGCTCTGTTGTTGGAAAGAAACATCGTATGGAATCCCTTCAATTTCAAGCGTTGCTCTTTCTTCTTGAGCAAATTCAGATGGGACATATACGGACGTCCTACTCTCTTCCTTCTCAAAAAAGAAAAATGCTAAGGCACTTGCGAAACTGATTCCAAAAAGCAAAATAGCTCGTTTCATACAAAAAAACTCCTTACAGGAGAGGAGCTATAGCAAAGTTGCCCAAAGCACATTGCAGCAAGCCTTCCTCGCCCAAGCGGTGAAGACATATGTGTTCAAGCGCCCAGTCGACCGGGCTAGAACCGTTCCTGGGGAGCGTGGGATTTTAACCCAACTTCCTCTGGCGCTTGCATCAGCGATAAAGAACTGCAGTTTTTATTGTGCTCTTGTTGGGCTTGCACTGTCAAGCATACAACCTGCGGTATAGCACTCCAAATCTGTGGAAAACTTATTCAGAAACAATATGCCTGGACGCGTATTCAATGGTGCCTGAAACCTTTTTCCCGGGATTGAATATGCTATGAGGATCAAAGATGTGCTTGGTTTCCACAAAGAGCTGGTATATGCCTTTGCCATACATATCCTGGATAAACGGGGTACGGATCATGCCGTCATTATGCTCGGCCGTAATGGATCCCTTGAACGCAAACACCAGATCATACACCTTTTTTGAAAGCTCAAAGATAATCTTTCTTGAACCCTCTTGCCTGAAATCCATTAAAGGAATGATATGCAGGTTTCCGTCTCCGAGGTGCCCCGCAATGGTATATACCAGCTGGGGATATTGGGACAAAATCTGCTGAAGCTGGGGCAGAAATTGCTCCATGTCTTCAGGCCGAACCACGATATCGTCAATAAAAGGGGCAGTTCGCTTGCCTTTGATGTGCTTGCGAAGAAGATTAAAGCTTTCCCTCCTGATGGTGATGTACTTTCGCGCTTCTTGCTCGCTTTTTGCGATATGGGTCTGAACGGCAAACGCGTCAACCCCTGCCTTTGCGCTTCGTGCTTTCCCCATTGCTTCTTCTTTGGAGTCTCCGGTGAATTCAGCCAAAAGCACAAGTTTTGGCATTCCTCCTCGCAACACCATGAAAAACTCGGGAAGAAACCTGAACGCCAAAGAAATGATGTTTCCCTTGAGGGTCTTTAAGAAATCGGGAAAGAACTTTGCGGCGAGCCGCAGGGTATGGTCGTCATACAGCTCAAAGGTGTCTGGCTTTGACGCAAGCACAGCTTCTGTCACTTCGGAAAGCAGACTTTCCTTGCGCAAAAATATCACGAGCAGAGACGAGTGCTGCCTTGGCTGCACGAGCTTAAACTTTATTTCGGTCACAATGCCAAGCGTTCCCTGTGAACCGACAAAAAGCTTGGTAAGGTCAAAGGTTCCTTTTTCTCTGTCGTACACGTTCCACAAAAAATACCCTGAAGAGTTCTTGGTCACGTTGGGCTTTGCTTTTTGAATCGCCTCATAATTCGTATCAATAAGCTCAAACATTCTTCGGTATATTTCTCCTTCAAAATCCTGCAGAGCCATTTTCCCTTTTAATTCATCCATAGAAAGCAGCTTTACCACCCGCTCTTTGCCGTCTGCAAACACAACTTTGAGCTCTTGCACGAAATCCTCGGTTTTGCCGTATGAAAGCGTTTTCTCCCCTCCTGAATTATTTGCCACCATTCCGCCTACGGTGCACAGCTCCCTTGAAGCGGGAAAAGAAGGCATAAGAAGATTTTTCTTGAGCGTTTCTTTTTCAAAATCCCGGTAAAAGACTCCGGGCTGCGTTATGGCGTATCCTGATCCATTTCGCTCGCTTTCCACCTCCTGAACCCTGCTAAAAGCCGACATATCCAAAACAAGAGATTCAGACAGCGGCCCGCCTGTCATGTCGCTCCCGCCTGACCTGCATGTTAAAGAAATTTTTTCTTCGGGGTGATGCAACGCAAAAGACACAAGATTGGAAATATCCTGCGCATGTTTGGGAAATACGACCAGCTGGGGCTTTACCTGGAACAGACTTGCGTCTTTGCTGTATTTCTCAAGAGTGTCTTGGTCATCTGCAAGACGGCCCTGGATCAGGCGCTGCAGCTCCTGCTTTACATCCATATCTTATCTCTCTTTCCTGGCAAACAGCGTACCTTTGTGCGAGCAGTTTTCCGCTCCGCAGATTTTGGTGGCATGCGCTTCATACTCCTCTTGAGTCAAACGCGCCCCGCACTCGCCCTCGCACACATACACCGCTTTTTTATCCTGTTCGTCCATGAAAACAGTATACCGGAAATACTTCATCCAGCATAGGCCAAAAAATACGGATTCAGCATCATGCTACTTAACGGACAATTATTGCTATAGCATATATTGTACGTTAAGCCATATATACAAAACCGTATTTCTCGCGATCGTAAGAAATGCGGTAAAGATAATACGATAAAAAGCTCTTGCATCAAAAGAAAAACCCTTGTTTACGAACAAGGGTTGCAAAAATTTTACTTTGGCAAAGTTTGCTGAAGTCTCCTAAGAGACTCGACCAACTCCTCAAGCTGAAGAATAAGATCTGCAAGCTCTTCTGCGCTCAGCTGGGCTTTTGGAACAATGTTCATTGCCTCAGACACTTCGGCATCCTGCTGATTGGGACTGAATGCTACTCTTCCAGCAACTCCCCCAGCAAGGAATTTCAGAAGGTCGCTCCTGCTTGATCCAAAATCCAGAACTTCTGAAGTGTGCGAGTTTACGAGTACCGTATTCTTCACTCCAGCATATTCATTTGTCGTAATCGTGAACATCCAGTACAAGATGCCGTCACGTATGATGGGCCGCGGCTCAAGTACAGCAAACTTGCTCCAATCGTACGTCGAAAACCCCGTGGGCATGAATGTTCGCGCTTTGAGAGGACCGACAAGAGAACTGTCTTGCGGCGCCGTATACACCTGGATCTGTCCGGTCATCGCGTCTATCAAAAAGATGCGAAAGATGCCGTCCGCGCCCCAGGGCGTGGTAGCAATAAACCATTTCTGCCCCAATGCGGTTGGAAGCAAAAAGGGCATTTCGTTTCCAAACAACGTTTCGCTCACGGCAGGAATCCGTATCTGATCCCGATGCGTGAAAATAGCATTGCGAATCCCGTATTTATACGCAAACGCCTCAACCTGCAGCTTCGCAAGGCCTTCGGGGAAAATCCGTACTCCTTGCAAAAGAGGATGTTTCAGCGCTTCGTGGGGAGTCAGGTTCTGAATATTCCCGTTGCTAAAAACGAGAAATACTCCTCCCCATTCAGGCACCCGCACTGGAAAACGGAAAGGATGGTCAAGATACGGTACTACTGCGACCACTTCTCCTGCTGGATTCTCAATGTAAAAGACTTCCGCAATCGTAGAAAAGTAGCGCTGCTTGCGAATCTTCCAAGAAATACTGTCAGATCCCAGCATGCCTTCGCCTACCTGCATTGCCTGTCGAACCATGGTTGTCTTGCCGTCGCTTCCGATGATAGCAAAACCGTCCGCCTTCTTTCTCCAAGAGTTAAGAAGTCCATTGGGAATGCGCGGAGCGATCCACTCCACTTCAGCTTCCCTCACAAGGGGCTCTGCCTCCCCAAGCGTGATGCCCGGCTCCTGAAGCGCGTTTTTTGCAAGTTGGCGCGCCACTTCCATGGGAAGATACCGAATAGAGGTAGTATCCGGAAGCTGCTGCAACTCTTCATACTGAAGCGTGCCGTACAGCGCGCTACGGCTCCACCGGCCACCCATGAATCCATATACAGAAAGCCAAGCAATGACACCTATTACGAACAAAACAAAGCATACCCCTACTGCAACGTCTCTGCCGCTGCCCAGACTGTTACTTAGCAACCCTGCAAGAATGGCGGCTACCAGAATGACACCGCACACGATCCAAAAGCCAAGGTTGTTGAAAAACAATCCAAAAAACAAAGGATGAAACCATGGCAACAGAATCCAAGCGCTCAAAAGGAAACAAAGAAAGCCGACTGCTCCGCTAATCATTGCCGCCCTATTGGCGGGGCCTTCCCTGTATCCGTAGTAGTACACCGGATCGCGCAGAAAAACACTCACAGAAACAAAGCCACAGCTAACCGCAATGATCAACAAAATTGCCCCGATTGCAAGCATGTTTACCCTCTCTCTCTTATTGTAAATGTGCTAGATGTGAAGCAAATAATACAGTTTGTTTTATTCTATGTCAAGTCTGTGTGGTAATGGTTCAATACCTTTGCATCACCCTGCAACGCTGTATCCATATACACTCCAAAACCAAAAACGAGACTCTATCACATTTTTCACGATCGTGAAAAAAGTGGTATAGTCTCGTAGTCTAGAATTCTGCACTGATGCAAAAAGAAAACCGCTGGCTCGCCCTGAGCTTGTCGAAGGGGCAAACCATACGGCCTATAATGTGCAAACAGGTCGGCAGCTAGATCCCCATTGGAGGAAACCCTGACTGCCCCTGAAACTTTATGCTCAAATCGGGGTTGGCTTCCAGGAGCTGATCGAGCGCCTGGTTGACTTCGCCTGGATTGAGATTCTGACTCCAGAAAAACTCCAGGAAACTCACATCGCCTGCCATATAACTAATGTGGATTCTGAGCATCCGCTCTAGCTCCTTGTGGAGTTTTTTCACACGATCGACAACAGCACCAAGATCTTGGGGAACCATAGGAGAAAGCATTACTAGTACGAAATTTCCAACTCCCAGAGAACTCCTGTTAATTTGTGCGCTAGTCGTCATTCATCACCTCCCTCTGAATTTGAACACTCTATAACATGCGTACACGAGGAGTCAAGCTCTCCGATCCTCAAGAATCAATTTTTCAATTCTGTCAAAACGTCCGTATACTTGCTCAAAATCTTTTTGGATTACAACAACATACGGCTCAACTGCTTCCGTCACAACGTTTTTAATCTGCTTTAAATCTTTTGTATTCAGCGGCATATCCCCCATTTTACGCC
>CAZWDJ010000037.1:0-6276 GCA_964632325.1 uncultured Candidatus Saccharibacteria bacterium
TTGCTTCAGCTTCAACGAGCTGGCCTTCGTATTCTCCGCTGTGGGCGGAAGTTCCTTGATAGGTAGGCTTTTTTTGGTCCAAGTGCAGATTGGCTGCGAATGAAAATCCTCCTGGCATGGCTTTGCAGTATATATGGAACCTGGGATACAGGCCTCCGGACAAGCTCTTGGCAAATACAATCTCTTGCGTTTTGATATCAAGGCCCAGGGGCGTATATCCTTTCTCGCGGAAAAAAGCGGAGACGCTTCCTCGCTTGAGAGTAATGTTAAATTTCATGCAGGTTCTTTAGTAATCCTTCAAGTCTGGCAGATGGAAAAAGATCTCTTGGATAAATCTTGATAAGTTTCATACTATTCGCTTCAGCAATTTTTTCTTTACGCTTTATAGTTTCATCATAGGCATTTAGCTCGCCTGCAAGACCAAAGAATTCAACAAATTTCCCATCCACGAAGAAATCAGCGGTATATTTTGTATTTGGATATGGAGTATTGCGGGAATGCGTTATATTGTGCGATGAGAGCCAATCATCAATAAGTTTTTCTGCAATTGAATCGCAGGAATGCCCATCTTTTGCAATTTGTCGCTCCGCAAATCTTATAGGATTTGGATGTAATCCCGCAGCCTTAATCATATTGTTCCAAGTTCCGAAAAATTGTCGAGCAGTTTTATATACCCCGTTCATTTCACGTTTCAGCGGTATCCTGCCGGTCAGTTTGTGGAATAGTATCACTTTTGTGATCAACTTTTCACGCCAAACCGTATCAGAAAATTTCCTTGGATTTACCAAATGGGCCGCCGAACAGAACTTCCTGTTTCTTGCGATATATTTGCCGCAAAGAGGATTCGCACATGTATTTGGAGAAATTTTTGAAGTTCGCTGCTGATTGTTGAATACCGCAGCGCAAGAGTTCGAGCAAAAGCTCCTTTCAACTTTTTTTATACTGCTTAGTTGTCGAAGGAATATATTCTTGCATTGCGGGTTGGAACAGCGTAGCTGGATAGCGGTAGTTTTTGCTTTCCGGAGGCACGATAGCGAACAAAATTGCCTCCAAGAGAATTTTTTTGCTTCGTTGATGCGTCCGCGCTGCCGTAAGAAAATTTTCTTACAGAATGCGCAATGAACTTGAAGAAAACTCATATAGTGTCAGGGCGGGGAGAATCGGACTCCCACTGCAAGACCCCCAGCCTCGCGTACTACCACTATACTACGCCCTGAGCAAAATTACTTTGCTGTCGCTTTGATGCACTTTGTGCACGCTTTTACCCGTTTTCCTGAAGCTAAAAGAACCCATTGCAGATTGGGTTTTTGCTTTCGTTTGACAGTAGGATTGAATTTCCCTCGAAGCTTTACGAGCGTCCAGGCAACATTATACCCTTTGCCGCATATTGAACAAGTCTGTGTCATGACTCATAGAATATCAGAGGTTGCGCATCTTTGCAAGCGTGATACCATGGACATATTATGGAGCTGATTGTATTTCAGATTGCGATTTTGATCTTTTCTGTCGTGGTGCACGAAGTGTCGCACGGAGCGGTTGCCCAGGCGCTGGGAGATCCTACGGCAAAGAACGCGGGCCGGCTAACTCTAAATCCCATTCCGCACATTGATCCTTTGGGCTCTGTGATTTTTCCGTTATTGCTTTTTATCACTACGCAGGGGCAGTTTATGTTTGGCTGGGCAAAGCCGGTTCCCATTAATCCGTTTAATTTCAGGGACCGGAAATGGGGCGCGCTGAAAGTGGGGCTTGCGGGGCCTGCCGCGAATATCGCAATGGCTCTTGCTTTTGCGCTGGTTCTGCGATTTCTTCCATTTGAGTTGTACCCAAGCTCTGCATTTCCCCTGTTGCTTTCGTATGTCGTGATGCTGAACATTCTTTTGGGAGTGTTTAATCTCTTGCCGATTCCTCCGTTGGACGGTTCTCATGTTTTATTCACGTTTCTTCCCCGCGCTTTTGATTCTTTCAAAATCATGCTGACGCAGTACGGATTCATCATCCTCGTGTTCGTCATTTTCTTCTTTTCCGAAGTCATTTCCGATATTGTGAGATCGGTGTTTTTGCTCCTGGTCGGCTGACGATGAGAAAATCTGTTGACTAATCTTATGAGGTCTGATAAAGTATTTTTGCTATGCCCACGATTCGGCAACTCATTAAAAAAGGAAGAAAAAGAGCGCCTGCGAAGGACAAAACTCCTGCGCTGACGTTTGGGTTTAACGTAAAAAAGAACCAGCCGGTTGAGTATTTTTCTCCGTTTAAGCGGGGAGTGTGCGTGAAGGTTTTTACCACGACTCCCAAAAAGCCAAACTCCGCCTTGCGCAAAGTCGCAAGGGTCAGGTTAAGCAACGGCATGGAAGTGTCTGCGTATATTCCGGGAGAAGGGCATAATCTTCAGGAGCACTCTGTTGTCATTATTCGGGGCGGAAGGGTGAAAGACCTTCCTGGAGTGAGATATCATATTGTGCGGGGAATGCTTGATACTGCAGGAGTAGACGGCAGAAAGCAGGAAAGATCTAAATACGGAGTAAAGAAACCAAAAGCGTAAAATTTATCGCGATGCCAGGGCACAAATTCAAAAAGCACGAGCTTGAACCAGATCCCGTCTACCATGACGTGATCGTGAGCAAGCTCATTAATCATTTAATGGAAAGAGGCAAGAAGGAGACTGCGCGCAAAATCGTGTATGGAGCTTTCGGGACTTTGAAAGAAAAAACTAAGCAAGAGCCCTTGGAAGTGTTTTTGAAAGCTATTGATAACGTAGCTCCGCTCGTGGAAGTGAAGTCAAAGCGCGTGGGAGGAGCGACATACCAGGTTCCCATGGAAGTAAAAGGGGACAGGAAAATAAGCTTGGCGTTTCGCTGGCTTATCGCAGCTGCCTACAACAAAAAGGGAAAATCCATGAAAGAAAAGCTCGCAGAAGAAATTCTGGGAGCATACAAGAACGAGGGCTCTGCGGTGAAAAAGCGCGAAGACGTACACCGCATGGCAGAAGCAAACAAGGCCTTTGCGCATTTCGCCTGGTAATATGTCCCGACTGTATCCCGTAGAGAGGCATAGGAATATTGGAATCATCGCGCATATTGACGCCGGAAAAACTACAACCACCGAGCGGATTTTGTTTTACACGGGAGTTTCCCATAAAGTGGGAGAAGTGCACGAAGGGAACACGGTCATGGATTGGATGGTGCAAGAAAGGGAGCGGGGAATCACGATTACGTCGGCTGCAACCACGTGCTTCTGGATCAGGACCCGGGATTCAAGAGACAAGCAAAACGAATACCGGTTCAATATCATTGATACGCCAGGCCACATTGATTTCACCGCAGAGGTGCAGCGGTCTTTGCGCGTGCTGGACGGCGCCGTGGTGGTGTTTGACGGAGTTGCGGGCGTGGAACCGCAGTCTGAAACGGTGTGGCGGCAGGCAGACAAGTTTGGAGTTCCCCGCATTTGCTTTATCAACAAGGTTGACCGGACAGGAGCTTCATTTGAAAAAGCGTTCCAGTCTATCCAAATGAAACTCACGCCCAACGCCATTGCCGTACAATACCCCATTGGCCAGGAGGACGCGTTTGCTGGCATCGTGGATTTGTTTTCGTTGAAGGGATACGCGTTCCAAGGGGACTTTGGAGAAAAGATCGTGGAGGCAGAGGTTCCTGCCGCTGTTTTGGAGGAGGCAAAAATGTGGAGGGAGAAAATGGTGGAGAAAATCGCAGCGGAAGACGAAAAGCTTTTGGCGCAGTACGTAGAGGGCAAAGAAATCCTTGTTGACGATTTGCGGAGAGTGCTGCGTAAAGCTGCCTTGAAAACTTCTCTGGTTCCGGTATTCTGCGGATCTTCTTTGAAAAACAAGGGAGTGCAGTTTGTGCTTGACGGCGTAGTTGATTATTTGCCCAATCCTTTGGAGCTTCCTGCCGTGAAAGGAATTGACCCCAAATCAGGTACGGAGCTGGAACGCCATCCTTCAGACGAGGAGCCGTTTTCTGCTTTGGCGTTCAAAGTTGCCGCAGATCCTTATGTGGGAACGCTGACATTCTTCCGCGTGTATTCGGGCAATTTGAAAAAAGGATCATATGTTTTAAACACAACAACCGGGGAGCAGGAGCGCATCAGCAGGATGTTCAGAATGCATGCCAATGAACGGGAAGAAGTGGAGGAGCTTTTCGCAGGCGATATTGGTGCTACAGTCGGCTTGAAGGCCACAAGCACCGGGCATACGATATGCGACCCTGAACACCCCATTATTTTGGAAAAAATCACGTTCCCCGAACCGGTGATTTCCATCCGCATTGAACCGAAAACCAAGGCCGACCAGGAAAAAATGGGCTTGGCGTTAAAAAAGCTTGCCGAAGAGGATCCTACGTTCAAAGTGAAATCTGATTTGGAAACAGGAGACACGCTCATGGCAGGAATGGGCGAGCTGCATCTTGAAATTCTGGTAGACCGCATGAAGCGGGAATTTGGCGTTGAGGCGAATGTCGGCCGTCCCCAGGTTGCGTACAAGGAAACAATCAGAAAAGAAGCTGAAGCAGAAGGAAAGCACATCAAACAATCAGGAGGAAGGGGCCAATACGGGCACGTGGTAATTTCAATCCAGCCAAGAGAGCAGGGCCAGGGATTTGAGTTTATCAACAAGATCAAAGGAGGAGCGATTCCCCAGGAATATATTCCTGCGTCGGAAAAAGGAGTTAAAGAGGCGATGGACAAGGGCGTGGTTGCCGGCTATCCCATGGTTGACATTGCCGTTACATTGCTGGACGGTTCTTTCCACGAAGTTGATTCTTCTGAAGTTGCTTTCAAAATCGCGGCATCCATGGCTTTACAAGAAGGCGTCAGAAAGGCAGATCCCGTGATCTTGGAACCTTTAATGGAATTGGAAGTTGTGATTCCTCCTGATTTTCTGGGAGACGTCATAGGCGACATTTCTTCAAAGCGAGGGCAGATTGAAGAGACCGAAGATCGGCTCAATATGAAAGTAATTAAGGCAAAAGTTCCTTTGTCTGAAATGTTCGGCTATTCCACGACATTGCGTTCTTTGACAGAGGGGCGGGGAACTTTCACTATGGAGTTTGACAAATATGAAGCTGTGCCGCAGAATATAGCCCAGGAGATTATAGAAGGGAAAAGGCGATAACCGCATGGATTTGAATGATCTGAAAACCCTTCTTCGGAGGGAAGGAGGGAAAATAATCATTGTTGAGGATGGGGAGCCCACCATGGTCATTTCTTCGTATGTTTCAGCAAAGAGCAATCCTGGCACAGCAAAGCAAATGCCTCCAAAAAGGCAGGAGCCGCCCCCCGAACCAGAGCAAGAACCTGAACCAGACGACGATGAATTGACAATTGACGATTTGCCTCTATAATATATTCCATTGCTCTCCCAGTACGTAATTTATTAATCTAATTAACCAACTACATAATCTATGGCAGGAAAATTTGAGCGAACAAAGCCCCATGTGAACGTTGGAACAATTGGCCACGTGGATCACGGAAAGACAACCACGACAGCCGCCATTCTCCATGTTCTTAAGTTAAAGGGTTTTACTGCGAGCGACAAGTCAGTTGATCAGATTGACTCTGCTCCAGAAGAGAAGGCGCGAGGGATTACCATTAATATCTCTCACTTGGAGTATGAAACGGAAAAGCGCCACTATGCGCATATTGACGCTCCCGGACACGCGGACTACATCAAAAATATGATTACGGGAGCCGCCCAAATGGACGGAGCAATTTTGGTTGTGTCAGCTCCAGACGGACCAATGCCTCAAACAAGAGAACATATTCTTTTGGCACGCCAGGTAGGTCTTCCATCTATCGTAGTATGGTTGAACAAGTGCGATGCGGTAGACGATCCCGAAATCATTGATTTGGTTGAATCTGAAGTAAGAGAATTGCTCAAGAAATACAATTTCCCCGGAGACCAGGTTCCTGTGATCAGGGGATCAGCCATTAAAGCATTGGAAGCAAAGTCAGCTGATGATCCTGGAGCAAAACCAATCTTGGATTTAATGAAAGCTGTAGATGACTATGTTCAAGAACCAGTAAGAGAAACCGACAAGCCCTTCTTGATGGCAGTGGAAGACGTTTTCTCTATTGAAGGAAGAGGAACTGTTGCGACAGGAAGAGTGGAGCGGGGAATCGTGAAAGCCAACGAAGAAGTGGAATTGGTTGGATTAAAGCCAACCTCCAAAGCAGTTGCCGTTTCCATGGAAATGTTTAACAAGACGCTGGATGAAGCAAGAGCCGGAGACAACGTGGGAATTTTGCTTCGCGGATTGAAGA
>CAZWDJ010000038.1:0-240 GCA_964632325.1 uncultured Candidatus Saccharibacteria bacterium
CGCATCATATTTTCTACCGGAAGATCGGGAGCTGCGTGGCCAAACGTTTCTACGGTAAAGCCAAGCGGTCCAAGCAACATACAGAATGCTTCGTCTTGCGCGTTCCCATACGGCTGGCCCGACGAAACCAGAACTGAACCTGGATTTGGACATTGATCAGCCCATATCTGAATGGGATCTTCGGTGCTTGGCCGAATACGAGGGCCGGTGGGAGGTAGCGCAGGTTTCATGGGGGCGCGG
>CAZWDJ010000038.1:293-6177 GCA_964632325.1 uncultured Candidatus Saccharibacteria bacterium
TCTGCGGCTTTGCGCGCTTGCTCGAGATTCTCTTTGTCCGCAAGAAGCGGACGCCCTCCAGTGAATATCACCGTCTCTTGCCATCTGACCCCGCTTTTCCAGGCATGGACAAGATCCTGCAAGCGCACTGCAGCGCGCGAAAGAAGCGCGCCTGGCCACGCGGCATACAAGTAGTCCATATGCCGGGGCCAAGCCGGATCAATGAATCCGCACGCGCGCAGATACTCTTTGAAAACATCTGGCGGGCAGGAAACAGAAACGGCTCCCAAATCCCATCGCTCGCGGGGATTACCTGTAGCATCTTTCTGAAAGAATCTGGATTGCAATGCCTGATCAATAGCAGGCAAGGTATGCACTGGAATTTCTATGTCTCCCAGGAATCGAGCAAACTCCTCTGTCGGCCGATTGGACTCATCAAAGAGCAAAAATGATCTTCTCAAAGAAAACTCCTTTCAAGGTGCGAACACGAACCGCCAAACGAAATTCGCTAATGAGCTATTTCAAAATATACATACACTATTTCTCCCTTCATGTCAAACCGCATACTTGAACGTCCTTGGGAATGGGTATACCATGGCGTAATGACTAAACGCCAAAGAACTTCTCTTTTTCTTTCCGTTGTCGTATTTTTTCTTCTCGCGACCCCGTTTATTATCCTCTACTCCCAAGGATACCGGTTTGACTGGCTGACAAAGCATATTATCAAAACCGGGGGAATACACATTGAAGCAATCCCCTCGCAAGTGGATGTCTTTTTGAATGATGTATTTGCCAGGCGCACCGGATATATTTTTGACTCCACTTTTCTGGGCGACCTTCGGCCTGATTTCTACAATATCCGCATTGAAAAAGAAGGGTTCACTTCCTGGAGCAAAACTCTTCAAGTACTTCCAACACAGCTCACGCAGATTCGGAACGTTATTTTGTTCCCCAAAAACCTTCAGTTTCAAACCGTGCTCCAAGGCGTGCGCCAAATCTGGCCTGCGCCTTCGGACCAGGAAATGCTTGTGCAAAAAAACACCCTGGATCAAGATTTTTGGGAGCTTGTCTTGTGGGATCCCTCGCGCAACAGCGAACGGCGCATCATGAAAGGAAATCTTGCAGAGGATATTGTATCCCTTGAATGGAACCAGGATGCGAGCCGCGCTCTTGTGCGCATTGTTTCAGATACGCAGGATACACGCATAGTGTGGAACATAAAAGGAAACCAGCGGGACGCGTGCGTTTTGATTGGCTGTTCTTTGGACTTTTTGGGGAAATCCGTAGTCAAAACCTCCTTTATCCCGGAATCCAATAATCTGATTCTTGTGACAAGACAAACAGAACATTTCCTGGAAGCAGGAATCGCAAACTATATCACCAAAGCTCCTTTTCAGCCTGTAGAAACCGAGGTGTTGGCCGCGTACGCAAACGAAGAATATCTGTTTACATTCCATGCTCAAGGAATGCTGAAACGGCAGGATATTTCTTTGCAAAGCGAGCCTGAAGATCTCTTAGATATTCCGTATCCCATAGGGCAGGAAACGCAATACGAGCTTTTTACTATTGGCAACGATATATTTGTGCAAGAAGGAAATACGCTGTTTGAACGCGCTCCAGACAATACGCTTGTAAAATTTGCGCAGCAAGCTCAAGAAATTTCTCCAAGCAAAGATAAAAGAAGTATTGCCCATAGCCAAGGCACCGGGCTTTTTGTTTCGTCTGTATACGCTTCTCCAGACAAACTCTTGCAAAAACGCACTACCGTTCTTTCAACAGACCACGCAAATGTATCAAACCTTATCTGGCTTGCCAACAGCCATGTTTTCTTTACATCAGGCAACGCAATCATGGTTGCCGAGACCGATGTTCGGGATCGCGCCAATATCGCTCTGCTGGGAACATTCCCCAATCCTTCCCTGTTCTGGCATGAAAAAGAAAAAACCCTCTACGTGTTAAGCGAGGGTTTCTTGTTTGCATCAGAAAAGCTGATGCCCTAGACTTAACTCAAAGGATCCTTTGTTTTCCTGCCAAATTCAGCTGTCTTCATTTCCGCTTTCTGCCCAGGCGTAGTCTCGGCATTGCGTTTTCTTATCTTCCGACCACGCATGTGCATCACTGCAAGGCATGCAAAGATGACCACCACTGCCGCAAACCAGAAAGCAAGTGCATACTGCGGCCATAGTTCTGAAAGAACAGTCATGCCAATAGCAGCGCCGAATACAACTATCACAATCGACAAGAAAAACACTCTGTCTCCCACAATTCGCCTCCTATCTTTTGCTCCACTGTGTCATTCGCTTTGCTCATTCCTTAGAAACCCACGGTTTCTAACATCCCTCGATAAACTCGGGACTGTTTTCCTCCACGGGAAGATACCCAATCTCCCCGACCCCCGCTGTGATCAGTGTCGCAAACTATCGTTTGCTCCACTGCATTGCTCGCCTTGCGCGCTTAAGTCCAAACTTCTTGCGCTCGCGCATTCTGGGATCGCGCTTCAGAAAGCCAAGCTGCTTTAACTGGCTTTTCAGCTCCGGCTTCCACAAAATCAAAGCCCGCGCCAAACCGTGGCGCACTGCTTCTGCCTGGCCGGTAAGGCCTCCGCCGTCTACTTTCGCAGAGATATTAAACGCAATGCCGGATACTCCTTTTTCCAGAGGCTCCTGGCAAATCCGCTGTTCTTCCGGTCTTTGGAAATACTGTCCAAGAGGTTTTCCGTTAACCTGAAAAGCAAGCGTTTTATCTTCCGCAATGCGAACTCGGGAACGGGATGTTTTTCTTCCCCCGACTCCTTCAAAATATGCTGCTTTTTGCTCTTCTTTTGTTTCTGCCATACAATTATTCAAATTTCAGCCGCTCCATTTGCTCTGTTGGTAGCTGCGTGGGGGGAAGCAGGCCGGCTACTGCCCTCCTCGACACCTCTTCAGGATTCTTTTCCATCACCACTTGAACTGTTTTCGAGCGAGGCCCTCCAGGATATCCGGTATGTTTGTAAAAACGTTTCTGGGCCGCTTTATTTCCGGTAATCTTCATCTTGCTCGCGTTTTTCACCACAACATTGTCTCCTTTTGCTTTGTGGAGCTCAAAGTTTGGCTTGTGCTTTCCTCGAAGCAAAACCGCAATAATCGTGGCCAGTCTTCCCGGACTTTTTCCTGCTGCGTCAATGGTGTGCACGTGAAGTTCCATGGGATTATCCGACTAATTCAACAATCGCAATTCGGGCTCCGTCAGACATTCTGAGCCCGAGCTTGATTACCCTTGTATATCCGCCTTTCCGGTCTTTCATTTTCTGCGCGTGTCCCAGCAAAGCATGAGCTTCTTTATTGGTCAGCATAGACAAGCGCCGGCGAGAAGCAACAGTTCCTTTTTTTGCCTCCGTGACGAGCTTTTCTGCAAACCTCGCAGCTTCCTTTGCTTTGGCCTCCGTGGTCTGAATGCGCCCTCTTAGAAACAGAGATTTTGCCAAAGACACCAGCAAGGCCTTTCGCTGGCTGTATTCGCGGGACAATTCTCTTCTGGATTGGCGTTTTCTCATGTTTTTCTATTTCTTCTTCTTTGCGGCTTTCTTTTCCTTTGCGGGTTTTTCTTTCTTTGATTCTGCCTCCTCTTCATCGGCTTCTTTTTCCTGGGTTCCTGACGCCTGCACTCCTTGCGCGATAATCTCAAATTCTTTTTTGAGGATTTCAGCAGACTGGAACAATGCCTGTTCGGGGCTCATGGTGCCGTCGGTTTCAACGGTAAGCGTCAGCTTGTCAAAATCGGTCCGCTCTCCAACGCGCATATGGTCTACTCTGAAATTCACGTTTCTGATCGGGGTGAAAATGGCGTCAAGCACCACGGTTCCGATTTCTTCGCGCTCTCTGGTAAGCTTTTGAGAAGGAACGTATCCGATTCCCCGCTCAACCTCAATTTCCATTTCAAGCTCCGCTGTTTTTGAAGTCAGCGTTGCGATATGCAAGTCCTTGTTCATAATCTTAAGCTGCGAAGGAAGCTTGAAATCAGAGGCCTTGACCTCCTTTTCTCCTTTTACGGAAAGAATCGCTTTTTGCGGCTCATCCCCTACCATTGCAAACCGCAGCTGCTTTAAATTCAGCAAGAGCATAACGGCATCTTCCATGACTCCCGGGATTGCCGTAAATTCGTGGGAAATGCCCTTGATATGCACCCTGGTAGCAGCCGCGCCTCCCAGTGAAGAAAGCAGCACTCTCCGCAAGCTGTTACCTACGGTAATGCCATATCCAGGATACAATTCTTCCACGGTAAACACCGCCTTATTGCCCTGCTTCTCAAGTATTGCTGTTGGCTTTGAAAGAAAACTCATAAATGTAGTATGAAAAAGTTATAAATTTATCGCGAATAAAATTCAAATACCAAAGGAATGTCAACTTCAGAACGCACTTCCTGGAGCTTGGGAAAATCCTTAACGGTTCCCGACATATTCTCTTTATCAAGCTCAACCCATGACGGTGGCTGGAATTTCTTTAACGAAAGTTTGGTATTCTTGATATTGGTCTTTTCCAAAGATACCGGTTTAACGGAAATGATCTGCCCTTTTTGCACCTGGTATGAGGGGACATTCATCACCTTTCCATTCACCATGATATGGCCGTGGCCGACAAGCTGCCTTGCCTGCGCGCGCGTTTGGGCAAATCCCATGCGGAACACTACGCCGTCCAATCGCGTCTCCAGTTTCTGAAGCAAAAACTCGCTGGTGTCCACGCCCTGATGCTTCTTGGCAAGCACTTTGCCCACATACCCTTTAAACTGGCGCTCCCTAAGATCATACTCTTTTTTGAGCGCTTGTTTTGCCTGCAGCTGCTTTCCGTATTCAGAGAGCGGCGAAGCCCTCCTTTTTCTCATGATTCCTTTTTGCATGTAAGGTTAGATTCGTCTTGCCTTGGGCGCCTGGGGTCCGTTATGCGGAATCGGGGTCATGTCCCGTATAGAAAGAATTTCAAGATCCCGTCCTGCCATTGCGCGCAAAGCCGAATCCCGTCCCGATCCGATTCCTTTTACCACTATTTCAACCTTCGAAATCCCCTTGTTTTTTGCAAGCTGGTAAATGCCGTCAGCAACTTTGGAAGCGGCAAATGGCGTGGATTTCTTGGTTCCCTTGAATCCAATGCCTCCCGCGCTTACGTTCGCAAGCACGTTTCCCTGTTTGTCGGTCAAAGACATAATCGTATTGTTGTAGGAGGAAAACACAAACACCTTTCCTTCCTGCCCCTGCGACAAAGGCTTGACCTGCGATTCCGGCACATTCTTCAAGGAATCCGACTGCGCTTCTGCTTTTTTTGCTACGCGTTTCTTTCCCATGTCGTTATGTCGGCATTGCCGCCGGTTTTCTTCCCGAACCCATTGTCTTGCGCACGTTTCCGCGGACTGTTCTTGTATTGGTCTTAGTTCTCTGGCCCCGCACCGGAAGCTTTTTCATGTGCCTCATTCCTTTCCAGGAACCAATGTCCCGCAATCTTCGGATGTTGGACGCGATTTCCCTGCGCAAATCCCCCTCCACTTTGTAGCTTTTTTCAATGATATCCTTGATGCGGTTCAACTCCTCGGGTTTTAACTGGGAAGCTTTCATTGAAGGATCAACTTTCGCCTGGGCGATAATCCGCACGCTGGTTTTTGGCCCCACGCCGTAAATATACGTCAAGGACGTCACGATGTTTTTATTGTCTGGAATATTGATTCCTGAAATTCGCGGCATATGTGCGTATTACAAAAAAATAACCTACCCCTGGCGCTGTTTATGTTTTGGGTTCTTGCATACGACGTAGAGTGTTCTTTCCCTGCGCACGATTTTGCAATTCTTACATATGAGCTTGATGGATGCTCGGACTTTCATAAAAAGTATCACTTGCTGCGGTATACGATCCTTCCTTTTGTCTTATCATAGGAATTG
>CAZWDJ010000039.1:0-6146 GCA_964632325.1 uncultured Candidatus Saccharibacteria bacterium
CTTGCGCGGGAAAGCAGGAGCTTTACCGCATTCTCGCTTTTTTGCATGACTTTTGAGATTTCTTTGATGGCGTATTCTTTTTCGTAATACAAAAAGAGCGCGTCTTGTTCGGGCTTAGGCAGTTCTTTCATGAGCTGCTTTAACTCGTTGTACGCGAACTTTTCATCTATTTTTTCTTCAATATCTGCTTTTTCTCCAAGCTCTTTATGCGCCTGAAGCGATGAGGTGGTGATTTTGCCGGCTTTGCGGTAGTAATTCACCAACAGGTTGTGGGCGATTTTGATGAGATACGTTAAATACGAAAAGCCCTTGCTGTGGAACCGGGAAAGGCCCTTTAAGCCATGCACAAAGGTTTCTTGCGTTAAATCCTCCGCAGTTTCTTTTTGAAGTCCAACTCTGCGCAGGATGTATAGGTATATCCGCTTTGCGTATTTTTCATAGAGCGTGTCATAGGTTTTTTGGTCCTGCTTTGCCTTTTTGATGAGCTTGGAGTCTTCTTTGGAAGAATCCTGGGATGGGGAGTCCATATTCATTTTGACGCATGCTCTTTGCATCCCTTACAGACACCATTTGGAACGCTGATTGTTAATATGAGTAGCACCCCGAGGAGTTCTAAGGGGTGTAAGAAAGGTCGGTATCAGCATGGTAATCAGATATACATAGCCATGGCACGATCAAAGCGCGGATTTGCCGCAATGGATCCTGAAAAGCAAAGAGAAATTGCCAGGAAAGGGGGAAGGGCGTCTCGCGGAGGAGGATTTGCATCTATGGATCCAGAAAGGCAGCGAGAAATCGCGCGGAAAGGAGGTTTAGCGTCGCATGGAGGAAGATAAGGTACCATGAAGGGAATCCCAAAGCAGAAAGCGGCCTGAAACACCGCTTTTTGCTTTTTACCGTAAGGGTTTTCTTTGATATTCCGTCATGAAGAGTGTATACGCTATGCTTACTACCGTTGCATTCATTCTTCTTGCTTTGTGGCTTCTGGGCGTTATTGGGGGGTACACGATAGGGTCTTTCATCCACTTGCTTTTGGTTATTGCCATTGTAATGTTCCTCGTACGCATCATCCAGGGAGAAAATCCGTTGAAGTGAACGCGCAAGAGGAGTATACTGTATGAATGGGACTGTTTGAGAAAATCTCGCTATTCTTATTGCGCATTTCCTTGGGATTTTTGTTTCTCTACGCGGGATATACAAAAGTCATCAACCCTCAATGGTCTGCCGAGGGATACATGAAGGGAGCAAAAACGTTTCCTGAATTCTACCAGTGGCTTTTGAGTCCGGATATTCTTCCTGTAGTCAACTTTGTCAATGAATGGGGGCTTTTTCTTTTGGGAGTTTCTTTGATTCTTGGCGTGGGCGTAAGAGTAAGTTCGCTCCTTGGCGCAGTGCTTATGATGTTGTATTATTTTCCCGTCTTAGATTTTCCATATCCTAATCCGCATTCTTTTATCGTAGACGAACATATCGTGTATATCTGCTCTTTACTGGTGCTTGCGGCTTTGAACGCAGGCAGGATATGGGGATTGGGGAAATGGTGCGCGGCCTTGCCTCTGTGCTCTCGGTTTCCCTTTCTTCGGATTCTTCTTGGGTAGCCCTTGCAAGTTCATATTTTTGTGGTAGAATTTGCAGGAACATATTGTTTCACCCTTTTAGATTACATGGATGCTCCAAAACACATACATACGGGATTCTACGGCCTTGGCATTGCCCCAAGGCTTCTTGATGTTTTGGGAAAGTTAAAGTACGTGACTCCAACCCCGATTCAGCAGCAGTCTATTCCCATTGCGATTGAGGGGAAAGACGTGGTGGGAGTTGCGCAGACCGGCACAGGGAAAACGCTGGCATTCGGCATTCCCATGATCCAGCAGCTGGTCAGCTCTCCAGGCAAGGGGCTGGTGCTTTTGCCAACCCGCGAATTGGCAGTGCAGGTGCAAACAGAATTCCAGAAGCTTGGAAATTTCCTTGGATTAAAAACCGCAGTGCTTATAGGCGGGTCTTCCATGGGCCTTCAAATAAGGGATTTGAGGCGGAATCCGCATGTCATCATTGCGACTCCCGGGCGCTTGATCGATCATTTGGAGCGGAGAACAATCGGGCTTGAAGGCGTGCGTATTTTGGTGCTTGACGAAGCAGACCGCATGCTGGACATGGGGTTTTTGCCCCAGATCAAGCGAATTCTTCAGCAGGTTCCCAAAGAAAGGCAGACCATGCTGTTTTCAGCAACCATTTCCAGGGAAATCATGTCTATTGCTTCAGGAAACATGAAACTGCCCATACGCGTGGAAGTTGCTCCGGTTGGCACCACGGCAGAATTGATCAGCCAGGAACTTTTTATCGTAGCAAAAGAAGCAAAGATCCGTTTGCTGGAAAAGCTGCTTTCCCAGTATTCAGGTTCAACGCTGGTGTTTACCAGGACAAAGCATGGAGCAAAAAAGCTTACGCAAGGAATCAGAGCCATGGGATATTCTGTTGCAGAGATCCATTCCAATCGTTCCTTGGGCCAGCGGAGAGAGGCGCTGGAGGGGTTCAAAGTGGGAAGGTATCGCGTGCTTGTTGCCACAGACATTATGGCGCGGGGTATTGACGTGGTGGGCATAGAATTGGTGGTGAACTTTGATCTTCCTTCAACATCCGAAGATTACGTGCACAGAATAGGAAGGACTGCGCGGGCCGGAAAAGAAGGCCACGCAGTGTCTTTTGTCATGCCCCAGGAACAGCGGGAAATCCGCTCCATTGAACGGTTTATCCGCAAGACGCTTCGCATTTCTCCTTTGCCCGCAGATCTTCCTCCTCCAAGGCAAGCAGCATATGCTGAACCGCGCACGTTTGAACGCCCTAGGAGGGGAACTCCTCGGCCGTTTTCCCGCCCCAGGTTTCGCAAACAATGGAGGTGAGGCGCTGTATGTTTTTGTAGTTTATCGGACAATATGGTATCAATGAAAATATGAAATACAAGAATACTTTGCAAAAAGGAAGTGTTCGTTATATTGTCTTCAAGGAGGCAAATAAATGGTATGCGGTAGGACTTGAATTTAATATCATAGAAGCTGGCGATGATCCGAGCGAAGTTTTGTTTTTTCTATTTGAAGCTATTCGTGGATATATAAAATCAGCGCAAAAAATTAAAGCGCGGCCGCATATTCTGAACCAGACGTCGGATAGAGAATACGAGAAATTATGGGATGCGCTTCAAAAGAAAAAAGAAACTGTGGCTTCAAAATCTATGCCGCAGGTGTTTACTTTTGGGGAAAGATCGCTTGCGACAATGAGTTGAGGAAATATGCCGCGTCATATATTTAATTGGACATTCTATGACGTAGTAAGAGTATTGAAAGACCATCGTTTCTTCTTAAATCATACTGAAGGGAGCCATCATTTTTATACAGGATATTACGGAAGGCAATTCAGACAGGTATGCGTTCCGTTTCACGGAGCAAGAACACTGAATCCAAAAACAATGAAGGGGATTATAGCTCAATCAGGCATTCCCAAAGAGAAATGGTTGCGCTGAAACCATGAATCAGGATATCGCGGTATTCGGAGGCGGATGTTTTTGGTGCACAGAAGCAATATTCCGCGAGCTCAAAGGCGTTAAAAGCGTTGTGCCAGGATATGCGGGAGGGCATGCGCCTCGTCCTACCTATGAGCAGGTTTCGTCAGGCACTACTGGACATGCCGAAGCCATACAAGTGCAGTTTGATCCGTCACGCATTGCGTACAGCGATCTTCTTGAGGTGTTCTTTGCAACTCATGATCCTGCCGCGGTGAATCGGCAAGGGAGCGATATAGGGGAGCAATACCGTTCCCTTATTTTGTATGCCAGCGAGGAGCAAAGGCAGAAAGCGCAAGAGTATATTTCCCTGCTTAAACAAAAAGGAGTAAACGTTGCAACGCAGTTGAAGCCACTGGAAGAATTTTACGAGGCAGAAGAATATCATAAGCAGTATTATGAAAAGAATTCGAACAAGCCATACTGCCGGCTTGTCATTGATCCAAAGATAGAAAAACTCAAAAAGGATTTTTCTTTTCTCACAAAACCTTCATGAAAAAAGACAGCGAATTGCAAAAAGGCCTGTTCCATGTAGCAAGAGAAAAGGGGACAGAATCCCCGTTTTCAGGAAAGTATTGGGATGCGCATGAGCAAGGAATGTATCGGTGCGCAATATGTCAGACCGAGCTTTTTTCCTCGGATACGAAATTTGATTCGGGAACCGGATGGCCGAGTTTTACCGATCCTGTGAATCTTGAGCACGTTGTTCTGCAAGAGGATGCAAGCCAAGGCATGGCGAGAACAGAGGTGCTGTGCAGAAAGTGCGGTTCTCATTTGGGCCACGTGTTTGACGACGGACCCAAAGAAAAAGGAGGAAAACGGTACTGCATTAATTCTGTTTGCCTGGAGTTTGACAAGAAGGTATAATGGAAACATGCAAATCAACCTCAAGGGGACAGAGTTGGACCTTACTCCATCTTTGAAGCAATATATTGAGGAAAAGTTGGCGCCTTTGCAAAAGTTTGTGCAAAGATACGAAGAAAAGACTTCCATACAGCTGTTTGTGGAGGTTGCCAGAACTACCAAGCACCATAAAAAGGGAGACGTGTTTTACGCGGAAGTCGTGGTGCAGCTTCCCAAGAAAGTGTTGCGGGGAGAAGCTTCGCATAGAGACGCGAGAGCAGCAGTCGATCTTTTGAAAGACGTGCTCAAGCGAGAGCTGGAAACGTATAAAGAGAAACATTCATGGACAAGATAGGCAAATTTTTGCTTCCAATCATACTCATCGCGGTTGTTGGAGCAGGAGCGTATGTGCTGTGGGCAAAGCAGTCCTCAAAGGCAGACTTGATCAGGGTAGCTCGCCCTGAAGCAAACAGCATTGTGGCAAGCCCCCTTCTTGTTGAGGGCCAAGCGCGGGGATATTGGTTTTTTGAAGCTTCTTTTCCCGTGCGCTTGCTGGATGATAAAGGAAATGAATTGGCCCTTGGGATTGCCCAGGCACAGGACGAATGGATGACCACTGAATTTGTTCCTTTTTCCCTGGTGCTTACCTTTACAGCTCCGCAAACCAACGAAGGGGTGCTGGTGTTGCATAAAGATAACCCGTCAGGGCTTCCAGAACACGATGACGAGTTGCGCGTTCCCGTGCGTTTCAGGTAAAATGACATGATAGAAAAGGTCGATTGCAAAACAGCTCACCAACCTTCATGAAATTTATTTTATTAGCAGCAGCCAGTATTTTCGTTTTTCCTGTTTTTGCGCAAGGCCAGGAGCTTGAATCGCAGATGCGTCAAAAGCGGGAGAATGTTAGATTGGAAACGCAGAATACGAAAAGCGAAATCAGGCAGGGCGCGCAGGATTTCAGCCAGGACGTGAAAGCCAAGGCGGTGCAGGTGACGAAAGAAGCGCAAGAAGAGTTCCAGGAAAAGAAAAAGCAGGCGCAAGAGCAGTTTGAAACAAGAAAAGCAGAGCTCAAGCAAGCAGTGCAAGAGAAAAGGGAAACTGCAAAAGCCGAGATTCAGGCAAAGAAGCAAGAATTGAAAGCAAGGATCACTGTCATCAAAGACCAGAGAAAGCAGCAGGCGGTAGAGCGGGTGTACGATCAGGTGAATGCTTTGAACGGCCGCATGGCAGACCATTTGACACAGGCATTGAATAAAATAGAAGAAGCGCTGACCCGAGTAAAAAGCAGAGTAGAAAAAGGAGAGGCAAACGGCCTCGACGTATCTTCAGCGCGAATTCAGATTGCAGAAGCTGAAACCGCAATCAGCAGCGCAAGAGCCGCGGTGCAAGCTCAAGCAGGAAAAACATACAGTTTTACCGTTAGTACGGAAGATCAGCTTAAGTCTGACGTGGGAAGAGCGCGGGAAGCATTGCATCAAGATTTGCGGCTCGTGAGAGACGCGGTGGTGAAAGCAAGAGACGCGGTGCATGAAGCGGCAAGGATCTTGGCGCAGATTCCGCGAGTGAATGAAGTTGAAATTTCTGAATAACCTATGAATACAAAACTTATTCTTGTCGCGGTTCTGGGGATCGGGGCATTCGCGGGCCTTCTCTTTTGGATCTATTCGCAAGAAGACCCAACGATTGATAACTGGCCCCGGATCAGCCAGCAGCAGCCCCAGGATTCCACGGCAGTAATCCAAGCAGACCT
>CAZWDJ010000040.1:0-6109 GCA_964632325.1 uncultured Candidatus Saccharibacteria bacterium
AAATACATTGGAAAATGCCTGCAGTCTTTGGCTTCCCAAAAGACCGCTGTTCCTTTTGAAGTTATTGTCGTAGACAACAACAGCAAAGATGCAACAAGCCAGATTGTTGCCAGAGATTTTTCTTCTTTCCGGCTGGTCAAGGAAACGCAGCAAGGAATGACTAAGGCAAGGAATAGGGGGGCTCGGGAAGCAAAAGGAGATATTTTTGCGTTCCTGGATGCAGATTGCATGGCCCCTCCTCTGTGGATTGAGAACATTTCAATTCGCTTTTCAAAAAATCCGAATCTTTTGGGGGTTTCAGGGCCTTCAAACTTTTATGATTTGCCTTGGCAGTACAAATGGGTTGAGTTTGTTGCTTTTAAAATCGTGTTCCCTTTCATAGGCGAGTTTCTGCTCAAAACGATATTGCGCAAAGGAGCTTTATGGAATGGAGCCAATATCGCAGTGCGCAAGGATATCTTTGAAAAAGTCGGAGGATTCGCAGAGCATATCGTGTTTTACGGAGAAGACGCTGATCTTGCAAAAAAATTCATGCAGCAGGGCAAGACTGCGTTTGCAAGAGAAACATGGGTATACACCTCTGCCAGAAGACTGCTGAAAGGAAATCCGGCAAAAGAGGGACTGGCGTATTTTTTGCAGTACGCGTGGTTTTTGGTGACCAATAAATCTCGCGCAACTTCGTACAAAGAAGTGCGATAGCGTTGTATGAAGAAAATATATCTTGATTACGCTTCATCTACTCCTTTGGACCCGAAGGTGCTCAAGGAGATGATGCCGTTTTTGAAAAAGGAGCACGGCAACCCTTCTTCTTTGCATTCTTGGGGCCAGAAGACAAAAGCCGCCATAGAGCAGGCGCGGGTAAAAGTTGCAAAGCTGTTGAACTGCGCTCCCTTGGAGGTGGTGTTCACGAGCGGAGCAACGGAAGCGAATAACCTTGCGGTGCGGGGAGTTGTTGGATACGCGCGAGGATTTTCTCAAAAGCCCCTGCACGTGGTGGTGTCAAGCATTGAGCATGAATCATTGCTTGCTGTAGTGCAAGAGTTGGAATCACAAGGAGCTATTGAGGCAACGTATATCAAGCCCAATGCAGAAGGGATTGTTTCTGCAAAAGACGTCATGGCTGCCGTTGGAGCAAATACCATTCTTGTTTCCATCATGTATGCAAACAGCGAGATCGGGACAGTGCAGCCCATTGCAGAAATCGGTTCGCAGCTGGAATTATTCAGAAAAGAGCATCCAGACCAAAAACTGTATTTTCACACCGACGCAGTGCAAGCAGTCCAGTTTCTTGACTGCAGCGTTGAGAAGCTGAAGGTGGACATGATGACTATAAGCTCGCACAAGATCTACGGCCCCAAAGGCGCAGGCGTACTATATATGAAAGAAGGAACGCTTTTGGATCCTTTGGTCATTGGAGGAGGCCAGGAGCAGAATATGCGTTCTGGAACGGAAAATGTCCCTGCTTTGGTTGGCATGGGAAAAGCGGCAGAGGGAATTTCCCACCCGCACACAAACATTGCCAATATCAAAATGCGCCAGCTGCGGGACAAGCTCATAAAGGATATTCTCGCAAAGATCCCAAAATCCGCGCTTACCGGGTCTCTAGCAAAGCGCCTTGCGAACAATATCCACGTATGCTTTGAGGGGATAGAAGGGAAAGAGTTGGTCACGGCTCTTGATGGAAAGGGCATTGCCGTATCCACGGGATCCGCTTGTTCTGAAAAAACACAGGATCCTTCTCATGTGCTTCTGTCTCTTGGCAAGAGTCCCAAAGAAGCTGCTTCATGCATCAGGATTACGCTGGGGAAATATACTGCCAAAGAAGAAGTGCAAAAATTCTTGAAGATTCTTCCTATTCTAGTTGAACATTTGAGGAAAACTGCGGTAGAATAACCATATGCAACTCAACTCTTTATTTCGCATGCATGGGAAAAGGAATTCCATGAGAGGGGTTTTACGAACTCTGGCTGCGTGCACGGTCATGGGAGCTTTGGCGGGAGCCGTGGCAGGAGCAGCTGTCTACTATTTCATTGATCAGAAGCTTCCCGAATTTACCCCAGCTGTTTTTCAGCCGAGCTCGGAGGAATATATTCCGCAAACCACGCAGGAGCAAAAAGTCATTGACGCGGTTAAAACTGTGTCGCCCGCGGTCGTGAGTATTATCATTACCAAAGACGTTCCTATCGTGGAGCAGTACTTTACCAATCCTTTTGAAGAATTCTTTGGTTCTGAATACCCCTTCCAATTCCAGGTTCCGCAGATCAGGCAGAAAGGAGTTGAAAAGCGGGAGGTTGGCGGAGGATCGGGATTCATTGTTTCCAGAGACGGCCTGCTCATTACCAACAAGCATGTGGTGCTGGATACGAACGCAGACTACACCGTGTTTTTGAATGACGGGACTTCCTACTCCGCAAAAGTGCTGGCCCGGGATCCTGTGCAGGATCTCGCAGTGCTGAAGATCGACGGCAAAGATGATTTTCCTTTTGCGCAGTTTGGAAATTCAGATTCCATACAGAGCGGCCAAACCGTGATTGCCATTGGAAACGCGTTGGGAGAATTCCGCAATACGGTTTCTGTTGGAGTTATTTCAGGGCTCGGAAGAACCATTACTGCTTCAGGGGGAAACAACTTTACCGAAACCATTGAAGACGTTATTCAAACTGATGCGGCAATAAATAAAGGAAATTCAGGAGGGCCGCTTTTAAATCTTGCAGGCCAGGTGATTGGCATTAATACCGCAACCGTGATTGACGCGCAGAGCATCAGCTTTGCGATTCCTTCAAACAAGGCCATACGGGACCTTGAACAGGTGCAAGAAGCCGGAGAAATCGTATACCCGTTTCTTGGAGTTAGATACGCCTTGGTGACTGAAGCATTGCAGGAGGAAAAAGATCTCCCAGTGGACTATGGAGCTTTAATAGAGAAAGGGCCAGAAGGGGATTCTGCCATAATAAAGGGATCAGCTGCAGAAAAGGCAGGGATCAAAGAAGGGGATATTATCTTGGAGTTCAACGGAGAGAAAGTGACCCCAGACAATCCCTTGGGCAAGCTCATCCAAAAACGCAAGCCAAACGATGCCGTGTCCGTCTTGATATATAGAAACGGCAATGAGCTTGAGCTGCAGGCGACGCTGGGGAAACGATAGATATAGTTGATTTAATTCATTTGTGTGATACAAAGAAATTATGAATGGCGGAAATTTTACACATAAAGCGCAGGACGCGTTGTTCCAGGCGCAGAATGGAGCGCAAGAGCGGGGGCAGCAGCAAGTAGACGCGCTGCATCTGCTGTTTGCTTTGCTTTCGCAAGACGAAAGCGTGGTGTTTACGCTTTTGCAAAAAATAGGAGCCGATCTTGAAGGGTTAAAAAGAAGAGTTGCCACTGCTTTAGACCGTCTTCCTGTTGTTGCAACGCCCCCGTCTGCATTTGGCCAGTTTTACCTTACGCAGGATCTTGCAAAAGTGCTGGAGCGGGCGCGCCAGGAATCTTTGAAAATGGGAGACGAATACATTTCCGTGGAGCATTTGTTTTTGGCGCTTTTGGATTCTCCAGGAAGAGCAAGGGATATTTTGGAGAAAACAAACTTTATCCAGGGAGCAAGCCAGAATTCCATGGAGTTTGGAAAACTTGAATACGAAAGCGCGCTGAAAGTGCTTGCGGATATCCGCGGAGGAGTGAAAATCACCGATGCCAGCCCGGAGAGCAAATACCAGGTCATTGAAAAGTACGCGCGGAACATTACGAGGCTTGCCAGAGAAGGCAAGCTTGATCCTGTTATTGGCAGAGAAAATGAAATCCGCAGACTGATGCAGGTTTTGTCGCGAAGGACCAAAAACAATCCTGTGCTGATCGGAGAAGCTGGCGTGGGAAAGACTGCCATTGTGGAGGGCCTTGCCCAAAATATCATCAAGGGAGAAGTTCCAGAGTCTTTGCGCGACAAAGAAATCATTGCGCTGGATTTGGGCGCTTTGGTTGCGGGCACCAAATATCGAGGGGAATTTGAAGATAGGATTAAGGCCTTGCTCAAAGAACTTGACCGTTCAAGCGGCAAATACCTGCTGTTCATTGACGAATTGCATACGCTGGTGGGAGCAGGGGCGGCAGAAGGCGCGATTGACGCTTCCAATCTCTTGAAGCCCGCTCTTGCGCGGGGAGAGCTTCGGGCAATCGGAGCCACTACCTTGAAAGAATATCAAAGGTACATTGAAAAAGATCCTGCCTTGGAAAGAAGGTTCCAGCCCATCCATGTCGCAGAGCCCTCTATTGAAGACGCGGTTATGATTTTGCGGGGCATTAAAGAAAAGTACGAATTGCACCACGGCGTAAAAATTACCGATGCCTCGCTTGTGGCTGCCGCCAACTTGGCCGCGCGGTATATCACAGACCGATTTCTTCCAGACAAGGCAGTTGACCTGATGGACGAAGCCATGAGTTCAAGGAGATTGGAAATGGAATCAGCTCCGCCCGAGCTTGAGAAGCTGAAGCTGGACATTCAAAAGCTGGAAATCGAAAAAGCGGCCTTGCAAAATGAAAAGGGCCAGGAAAAACGGGTGAAAGCCATTGTGAGCGAGCTTGCGGACTTGGAAGAAAAAGAGCAGGCCATTGAAGTAAAGTGGAAAGCAGAAAAAGACGTGGTGCTTTCCATTAAAGAGCTGAAAAAAGATATTGAGGCAATGAAGTTCCAGATTGAGCGCGAGCAGACCGCGGGAAATCTGCAGAAAGTCGCTGAGCTGAAATACGGCACATTGCCGGAATTGCTGAAAAAGCTGAATGAAAAAGAGCGGAGCCTGGCGCGATACCAAAAGACCAAGCCCATGCTCAAAGGGGAGGTGGTTGAAGAAGACGTGGCTCGCGTGGTGTCCCGCTGGACAGGCATTCCGGCAAACCGCTTGATGGAAGAAGAAGCAAAAAAGCTGGAAAGCATGGAAAATGCCTTGACAAAAAGGGTCATAGGCCAAGAAGAAGCATTGAAAGCAATTTCAAACGCCATCAGAAGGAACCGCGCGGGATTGTCAGAGCCCAACAGGCCTTTGGGATCATTCTTGTTTTTGGGCCCCACAGGGGTAGGGAAAACAGAAACCGCAAGAGCTTTGGCGGGATTCTTGTTCAACGACGAAAGCGCTTTGATACGCTTGGATATGTCAGAATATATGGAACGGCACACGGTTTCCAAAATGATAGGATCTCCTCCGGGATACGTGGGGTATGAAGAGGGGGGCCAGCTGACTGAAAAAGTGAGGCATAGGCCGTACAGCGTCATTCTGCTGGATGAAATTGAAAAGGCGCATCCTGAAACATTCAACATTCTGCTCCAAGTACTGGAAGACGGGCGATTGACAGACGCCAAAGGAAGAGCCGTTTCTTTCAAGAACACTATTATTATCATGACATCCAATGTGGGCTCCCAGTTTATCGCGGAAATGAATCCTTTGGGCTTTATGGTTCCCCATAAAGAAATGGAAGACAAAAAATCTTCGGTCAGAGAAAGGGTCATGCTTGCTTTGAAAGACGAATTCCGTCCGGAGTTTTTAAACAGGATTGATGAAATTATTCTTTTCAACTACTTGGGAAAATCGGAAATCACCAGGATTGTAGAGCTGGAGCTTGCAAAAGTTGCGGAGCGTTTGGCTCCCCAGCGCATTACGCTGGACATCAAGCAGTCTGCAAAAGAATTGCTTGCAGAAAAAGGATTTGATCCTAATTTGGGAGCCCGTCCCTTAAAGAGGGTGATTTCCCGCTTGGTGCTGAATCCTTTGGCCTTGAAGGTAGTGACTGGAGACGTGAAGGAAGGGGCGCGCATTATTGTGGAAGCAAAGAACGGAGAAATCGCGATTGAGACTCCGATAGCAAGACCAGCAGCAAAGCTTGCCCGGGCCCAAGCTTGATTTCTTTTATACGATATGGTATACAGGGAGTATTCCCTTTTTGCCCTTGACAGTTCCTTTGGGATACAGTATGTTCAGCTTTAGCTTGCTGAAACGCAAATCAGACGCATATTTTATATAAACAGGAGTTAACCTGCATAATTCCTTGTTCTCGTATCTTTTGTATAATTAAACAATCAAGGAGCCCTTTTTGAATTACCCAAAAGGGATTTTTTCGTTGCATT
>CAZWDJ010000041.1:0-6025 GCA_964632325.1 uncultured Candidatus Saccharibacteria bacterium
TCGCTAGAATTCCGACGATGATACCATAAATTATTGTGATAAACATATTGGCCAATAAAAAGTTTTAATAAATTTCTGACCGTCACGGTCGGGCAAGTTTATCCACCTTCTTAGGGCGATATTGCTGCAAGTTCACGCAAAGCCTCTTTCATTATCCTCGCATAATTAGCATGAAATGCTAAATACCCCCCTGGATTTGATGTATTAATTTGTAAGATTTTCCCGATCTCTTCATATAATCTTTCTATGTCTTGCCCGGGATTATGTTCAAAGAGACTCAAGTTGGTTTTATCATCAAAAACTTGCTGTATCACCTTTTCCATATCTTTTCTCGATACACCCATACTAATCAATTCTGCTACAGGCCAGAGCACTAACAACTTGTACAGATTTTTAAAATCTTGGGTTTTATAATTTTTCACTACACTCAACAATTTTCCAGTCTTGAAAAAATAATCCACAATCGGAGATGCTACTATATCTAAACACCACGCTATAAGTAAAGATGATTCTTTATCATCTAACAACCTAATACGTTTCCCAATGTCGTTGTGAACTGGAACAGCCGTATTATTAAAATATTCTACACGGCCACCAACTATGTCAAAAAATCCCATACAATAAACTATTTAATTTTGTCCTCGAAATTGATGAAGGTTTTCACCATCCCCTTGCTATCGGTATTAAGCTTGATATTGCCATTGCTATCCTCGATAGCTTCAAAAGTTAGATTATTTCTTTCCATGATGTCTTCGGAGATTCTTTTGTTTAAATGATGATTTCTTATATCTATTGGATGCTTCACCTCTTTCAATCTCTTATTTATCCTTCCAATTTCATCAACATCATATAAATGAGTTCCACTGTCGGCCCTTCGATATATTCTAAAATTTACGTTGTCTTCACGTATCTCTGCAACACCACTTACTGCTAAAGTTCTAAGTTTTGGATTATTAACGATGCTACTCTCGCTAAAATCTTTGATGTAAAAACCTTTCCTTAAATTTTTAGGGAAGGACTGCTCTATAGTATTTTTAGTATCCTCGAATGCCTTAAAGTTAAATTTGTTCAGTTTTTTCATAAGTTTTTCAGTCACCTGACTTAGCATATTGGTAACGCTTCACTTCATCGAATCTTAACGATGCGTTCAGCGACTTCGTCGCCTTTGTATCTAAGGCCGAAGGCACTGAACAAAATTATTGTATAGGCCCTTCGTCGTCCTTCGCTATCGCTCAGGACTCCTCAGTGTCTTTTCTTTTTTGTATACTTTTTGAATGAAGCGAAAAGAGCTGCGGGGCCTGGATTCGAACCAAGGTACACGCCTTCAGAGGGCGCGGTCCTACCGCTAGACGACCCCGCAATATTTACTTCCTGCTCTCAATTTCTCTAATTATTTCCTCTTTTTCAACCCTTCTTTCTTTTATCTTTTTCTCATAAGCTCTTACATCCCTTTCTAGGTTGAATTCCTTTGTGAACACTAATTTTAGCGGAGCATGGTATCAGGTAGAGTATACCGAATTTGAAGATAAAATCAACTTGCGCTATGCCGTTAGGTACTTCCGTATTGCTATGACGCTAGACAGCGTTCCAAGAAGTATTCCAATAAAAGTTTGAATCAAAAATATGAAAAGAAGGTTGGAAAGAAAATACTGGAATAGATCAAATCCCGAAAGAAACGCCTCCAGTCTCGGACTCAAAATCCAAAATACGGGCAAAGCAATTAGCAATATCAGGATATTCGCTACCATACCAACCATAATTCCCTGGATGATAAACGGCGATTGCACCACTCCGTTTGAAGCTCCAACCAAACGCATCACTTCAATTTCCTCCCGTGAGTTATACATCGCAAGCCGAATGGTATTAAACGCGACAAGCAATGCAACCAATGCCAAGCCAATGCTGAAGGCGAGAACAGCTATTTGGATTCCCGAAATAAGCTTCCCTACCTTTTCAATGACCGAAGCCCGGTTCTCGTAATCTATTGACTCGACAGAATCATACCCTTGCTCCTGGAGAAACTGCACAATATCTTTGTACTGGAAAGACTCTTTTGCCTTAATGCTCAAAAACGCAAGCAAGGGATTGGTTCCTATGGTTTCCAAGGTTTCCAAAATAACAGGATCATTCTTGTGGATTTCTTTGAAACGCTCCAAAGCTTCGTCTTTAGATACGTATTCCACCCACGATACTTCAGGAAGCTGCTCCACTTCCTGCTTAATATCCAATATCTCCTGCTCCGGGGTTTCAGACTGGAACGATACGCTCACGTCTACGGATTCCCGCAATTCCTTGACGGTAAAAGAGCTGATCCCTCCAAGCACGTACAAAAACAGCGCGGTTCCCATGACAGCCATCATAACAACCAAAGCAGCTGATGTGGCGCTTTTGTCGCGGGAAAACTTTTCTGCTCCCGATGAAATGATTTTTCTGAAACGTGAAGCCATATCTTATATGATGAATCTTCCCTTTTGCTGGTCTCGCACGATTCTGCCTTCATCCAGCGTAATCACTCGTTTGCCAATTTCATTCACAAAAGCTTTATTATGCGTTGCAAGCAAAACTGTTGTTCCCAGCTCATTAATCTTGAGCAGCAAGTTAATAATATCCTTGGCATTGTAGGGATCCAGGTTTCCCGTGGGCTCGTCTGCGACAATGACCTGGGGCCGATGAATAAGGGCCCGGGCAATGGCAACCCTCTGTTTCTCCCCCCCTGAAAGCTCGGAAGGAAAATGGGGGGCTTTCTGCCCCAATCCCACCAAGTCTAAAACGTTTCCCACGTCCCGCTCAATTTCCTGGTCATTGGCTCCCAGAATTTCCATGACATAGGAAATGTTTTCTTTGGCAGTTTTTTGCGGCAAGAGTTTGTAATCCTGGAACACCATCCCGATCCTCCTCCTGTGCTCGTGGATTTTCCCCCTGGGAATTTCATGCACATTGCGCTCCTGGAACAGTACTCTGCCCTGCGAAGGAGCTTCTTGGGCAATAAGAAGCTTGAGTAGCGTTGTTTTTCCCGCGCCCGATTTCCCGACAATAGACACAAACTCTCCTGGCTGGATTTGAAACGATACGTCTTTGAGCGCGGTGCTTGTTTCGGTATATATTTTGCTTACGTTGTCAAAATGGATCATGAATGCTAGGCAAGAGAAATTTCTGCTTCAATGAATTCGTCCAATTCTCCCTCAAGCACAGCTTCCGCTTTTGAGGTTTCCTGTTCTGTCCGGTGGTCTTTCACCATGCGATACGGATGCAAGACATACGATCGGATCTGGCTTCCCCACTCAATGGCAGACGCTTTGCCTTTCAGGCCTGCCAGCTCTTCCTGCCTCTTTGCTTCTTTTTGCTGGTAGAGCTTTGCGGCAAGAATTTCAAACGCCCGCTCCTTGTTTTGCTGCTGGGATCTTTGCGTCTGGGATTCCACGACAAGACCTGTAGGAATATGCACAATCCTGATAGCAGTTTCCCGCTTATTCACGTTCTGGCCTCCAGGACCCGAAGAACGCGCTGTCTCCACCTGTACTTCTTCTGGACGTATTTCAATGTCCTCTTCTTTCGCCTCAATCTCGGGAAGCACTTCCACTGCGGCAAAAGAGGTATGGCGCAAAGCTTTTGCGGAAAACGGGGAAATTCTCACCAACCTATGCACTCCTGTCTCTTTTTTCAAAAACCCGTAGGCAAAAGAACCCGATACTGCCATGCTCACCTGCTTTATTCCCATTCTCCCTTCGGGGCCTGAATCTCCAAACGATTGGTGAATAATTTCTGCTTTCCATGCTTTTTTCATAAAAAACTTCTGATACATACGGAGCAGCATTGTTGCCCAATCTTGGGCGTCTTGGCCTCCGGCTCCTGCAGTAATGGTCAAAATGGCATCCCTGCTGTCATATTTTCCCGAAAGAAATGCTTTGAACTCTTCTTTTGAAATGCGCTCTTGCAGTACAGCAAGCTGCTGTTCTACCTGCAATAAAGCTTCTTGGTCTTGGGAGCTGGCTTCTGCAATCTCTGCAACGTCTTTCAGGTCGCCTTTTAATTGTTCAAACCCTTGAGTTGCTTCTTTCAGGCGGGCCAATGCCTTGGTTTCTTTTGCCGCTTTTTCTGGATTTTCCCAAAAAGAGGGAGACTGCGCCGACTGCTCCAGCTTTTGGATTTCCCGTTGTTTTCCCGCAATGTCAAAGACGCTCCTCCAGTATGAGGAGCTTTGTTTGGAGCTGTTGAATTGTTTCTTGAATCTTCTCCATACATGCGTATTCTACTTTGAAACTTCAGAAAAGAAAAGGAGGAAGCTGTATACAAGCTTCCTCTTTTGCATGCTCTGGTGTGGGAGGAGAGATTTGAACTCCCAACCTTTGACCTTGTAAAGGCCGCTGCGCTTCCCTTGCGCCACTCCCACACACCTGTATCGAGGCGGAAGGATTTGAACCTCCAATCCAGGGATACTGCGGTCCCTTGCTCTGCCTTTGAGCTACGCCTCGATAAAAAGAACAGAAAAGCTTTCGCTTCCAAAAACGAGTATATGCTATGAGAAACAATCCGTCAAGAGATTTTCTCTGGAGCCAGGAGTGAGATTTGAACTCACGACCTACGGTTTACGAAACCGTTGCTCTGCCGCTGAGCTATCCTGGCAAAAAAGATCCTTTGTTACCACGCAGGATAGGATCTCCTCCAGCTACGATCCGAAATTATGGCCATAAGGATCAGCAATAATATAAAAAGAGCTACAAAGATTGATGCTCCTGCCGCAAAAAATAGAGCAGAGGCATAATCTCGTTCTGGAACATACCGAAAAGATTGGGCTTCTGGATTGAAATGCCCCTTCCATTTAAGCACCCAGGAGTTAGGGAACCAACGCTCCTGTATGGTAGGCATAACAACTCTATGGTATTTCCAAGTACTCGCTTCATATGCAAGCCAATACTCAAGGTTTGGCGCCTCGTCTACATAGGTATACCTGGAACTTGCATCTGGAGTTCCAACATTATACGTAACCAGGAGGTATTTGCCATCCTTTGCCCCTGAAAAGATTTCCTCAAAAGGGACGTTTATGCGGAACGTTCCCGGCTCCACCGATTCCCTATCTCGCAAATCACGCACCTGCGGAGGAATAAAAGAGGCGGCTTCTACTATCACAGGTTCAGGAAGCGGGAATGCCCGGGTAAACATAATGCCCAATACTCCGATTGCCCCAAGAAAACATGCGATACACAGCCAAATCACTATCGCCTTCATATTCTTCTCCTTTAGAAAGTACTGCTCACTAACCCGTTGAAAGCACTATAAACCAAAAGCAAACAAAAATCAAAAGGGTCATGACTATTTAGCCATAATTCTTCCATACGGGGCTAACAGAGGGCCGTTTAAACTTCTATGTTTGGAGGAATTTACATCTTCCAAAGATAAAAACGAAGAGAGCTGTGGTGGAAAAACGGCACCGGCAGGAGAAAACTCAAAAAGTCTTTCACCAATTCCAGCCATAAATAGCTAGTATTCAGCTTTCACAAACGTTAAATCCCAAATAAAAAAGCAGTTCTTGGAAGAATTGCTTGAACTCGCGGAACTTATTTTTAAACTCTTTGTGCACAGTGCATGCAGAAGTTCTGATGCATGTGCTCACTGCATGTCCATTTACCACACCTCCTGCACTTTTCGAGATCTCCAGGAGTGTCCCAGATCTCATGCGACTCAGTAGAGTTGCCCATAAAATTGGTAGTTGCAAGATACGGCGCGCTGCTCGGTTTTCCACAGACGTGACACTTAAATCGTCGTCCAAGTTTCCTCAAGGCTTCGGCACGTGCTGCTTCCATATCTTTACGTATCTGCTCCCGCCGAGATGCTTCTCTTTTTCTATCCTGTTCCTCCTTAACCTTAAGGTGTGCATCGAGTTGAGATTTCCATTTGTCCATTAGATACTCCTCTAAAAATGATTCTGTCTGTTCTGTCTGAAGGACTAACTTATTTTACTCTCCCTAAGACAGTATGTCAAGAAGGTTAACAACTCATCAACGCATCTCCATCAAATTAGACTGGG
>CAZWDJ010000042.1:0-5742 GCA_964632325.1 uncultured Candidatus Saccharibacteria bacterium
TGCCACGTGCAAACCCACATCGCCTTGATAGTTCGCCCTCTTTACCTTGGCCCCGCTCCATTCAAATAACCTCGCAATGCTTTCTCCTACGGCATTGCTGTATAAATGGCCGATATGAAACTCCTTAAAGGGATTGGGATCGGTGAACTCCACTATGACCCTTTTCCCCTTCCAATCAAAACCGCTGCCGTATGAATCTTTTTGCCGCGCGATTTTTTTAAGCTCTGTCAAAAAATATTCCTTTGAAAAAAAGAAGTTGATGAATCCTGCTCCCGCAACCTCTATTTTCCCTATTTCTTTTGGAGAACTCTTTCGTAACTGGTTTACAATATTTTCTGCGATCTCCCGCGGATTTTTCTTCAGCTGCTTTGCAAGAGCCAAAGCCACGTTTGTGGAATAATCTCCGTGTTCTGAAACTTCGGGATGCTCAATGCGGATTTCTCCAATATCAAGAACGCCCCACTCTTTCTTGAGCTCAGAAACTGCTTTTTGTATCCACTCTTTCAATTGCGCGTTGATCATAGTTACCATCTTCCACTTGCTCCTCCTCCGCCTGAACCGCCTCCTCCGAACCCGCCAAACCCTCCGTCCCTAAAAAATCCTCCCCTGCTGGCAAAGAATCCCGTGGGAAGCCCATGCCGCTTTCGATCCTGGTAGTTTTTTGAAAGAATATAGTCTAAAAATAAACCGAACATCGAAAGCCCTGCAACCAGAAACACTCCTCCAATCAACGATTCAAACAGCCATCCAAGCCCCATGCCCATTACTCCGCCGAATAACCCTCCCAGCCAAAAACTTTTTGACCGCGAAAGAAAGTCCAAGAGATAAATAACAGAAAAAGCAATGAGGAAAAATATGGAATTCCCAAGGCCCAGCAGCCCTGAAACTTTTCCGCGAACCTTTTCTTGGGCAGATTCAGGATTTGACTCAAGAATATGCCCTTGCAGGGACGCAACTGCTTTTTGGACTCCTTCTTCATAGTTCCCTTGCTTGAATAAAGGAGCAATATCTTGCCTGATAATGCTGCCTGCCCGTCCGTCTGTGATAAAAGGCTCCAAACCATACCCCACCTCTATTCTTACTTCCTGTTCCTCTTTTGTGACAAGCAGCAACACCCCGTTGTCTTGCTGCGCTTTCCCAATCTTCCATTCTTCAAATAATCTTGCCGCAAAATCTTCAATAGAATCCTGCTGCAATGATAAAATCGTCACCACTGCTATTTCGGCCTGAGTTTCTTTTTCAAAGTTCTGCAGGGACTGTTCGAGCTGAATCCTGAATTTAGAAGACAGCATTCCTGCAAAATCATTTACGAATCCTTGAGGATCAGGAACGTGGGAAGCAAAAACTCCACTGCCAAAGAACACTGCAAGCCCCAGGATTGCCAGAAAAATACGGGCCATGGGACGGTTTTAGAAATCTACTTGCGGCACCTGGTCTGCTCCTTCTGCTGCCTCAAAAAGCTCTCGGCCTTCATATCCAAACAGAGAAGCTAGCAGCTTTCCCGGAAAACGCTTGATTGCAATATTATAGTCTCTCACTTGCTCATTGAACCTTCTTCTTTCCACGGCAACTCTGTTTTCGGTTCCCGCAAGCTCGTCCATTAACCTGCTGACGGTTTCCGTGGATCGCAATTGAGGATAGTTTTCAACAACAACCAATAAGCGCGCCAGAGCTCCTTGGAGCTGGGAGGCGGCCTCTGCTTTTTCATCCACGGTTCTTGCTCCCGCGTATCGCGTTCTGGCTTCTGAAATTGCTAGGAAAATGTTTTGTTCCTGTTCAAAAATGCCTTTTACCGATTCCACAAGATTCGGAATAAGGTCAAACCTTCTTTGCAGCTGAACTTCAACTTGAGCCCATTGCGCATCGATACCCTCGTTGAGCGACACGAATCTGTTGTATGTTCCTACGCCCCACAGCAAAGAAAATAGAATGACTCCTCCAATAGCAAGCAGTACAATGGTTTTTTTACTCATATCTGTCATTGTATCTCCAAAACCCTGCTTGTCAATGAATCTGCTTGATAGCAAAGCGCCCTGTGATACGCTAGCTGTATGGAAGTGCTGTCCGAAAACAGAAAAGCCGGTTTTTCCTACCACATCCTGGAAAGGTTCCAGGCCGGCTTATCATTGCTGGGGCCTGAAGTGAAATCTGCCAGATTGGGACGCATGCAGATAGCGGGCGCCTACGCGCATTTCAAAGGAGAAGAACTGTTTTTAATCGGCAGCACCATTCCTCCCTATCAGCCCAACAACATGCCTGAAAAATACGACCCCGCGCGGTCCCGAAAGCTTCTATTGAACGCAAAAGAGCTTTCGTATCTCGCTGGAAAAGTACGGGAGCGAGGGTTGACGCTAGTGCCACTCAAGGTGTATAGTAGCAACGCAGGGAAGATAAAGCTGGAATTCGGTCTTGCCAAAGGAAAGAAAATATGGGATAAAAGAGAGGCCCTTAAAAAAAGGGATGTAGAGCGAGAGATCAGGCAGAATATTCGGGGGTGAGTTGCTTTGACAGAAAAAGAAGAAAATATATGCAGGCCAAGTTTCTTGGATACTTGTCAAAAACCAAGGGCAACATACTTGCCAACATATTTGCTCCACAAAGAGCATTCGCATACGCCTAAACAGCATATGCCATCTGGTTCATTGACTCTCGATAGATGAGCCGGGTGCCAACCCATCGAGATTCAGTAGCTTTCTTCAAGTCCTAGAAGCTACCAAAGCATATAGGACGAAGGAAAGAAGGTTTTTCCCAGTTTCCACTTCTTTCTGCTTTCCAAATTGGGATACGCCTGTAGAAGTATACTTTCAGACTTTTCTGGACGGGACTTCATCGTCCCCACCTCCACACGATCACACGGTTCCTCCCGACCCCACTCTTTTAAAACCCCTCGGTTTTAATATTTCCGCCACGGGAAGAACCGAAATTTTGTGAATACAAAATTTATTACAAAACAACAATCTGCAAAAAGAGATTTACGTCAACAATAGAATACGCGCCGAACAAGTCCGCTTGATTGATGAAACCGGAAAGCAAATGGGCGTTTTGCCACTGCAAGACGCGCTCAAAGCGGCCCAAGAAAAGAATCTTGACTTGATTCAGGTGACAGACAAGGTGGTGCCTCCCGTATGCAAGCTGGGAGACTACGGCAAATACCTGTACCAGCTTCAGAAAAAAGAGCGCCACGAGAAAAAATCCACGGGCGGGGAGCTGAAAGAAATACGCCTTACCTTCAACATATCGACCCACGACATGGAAACAAGGGCGAACCAGGCAATCAAATTTCTTGGCAGAGGCGACAAAGTGCGCATCACAGTCAGATTGAGAGGACGGGAAAAAGCGCTCCGCGCGTTCACGGAAGAAAAGATACGATCCTTCCTTGCTATTCTGGAAACAAAAATTCCCTTGAAGATCGAGCAGAAACTGCAAGTGGAGCCGCGAGGGCTTTCCATGATTATCACGAAGAAATAACTATGCAAAAACAACGAAAATCCATTCTGAAGCGTTTCAAAATAACCAAGTCTGGCAAAGTTTTGAGGCGCGCTGCGGGCCAGGATCATAATCTTTCCAAGAAATCGGGTAAACGAAAGCGCAAAATGCGCAAATGGATCCAGCTTTCAAGGTCTGAAGTGAGAACTATTAAAAAGATGCTTACATTCTAACATGGTCAGAGTAAAGCGAGGCGTTGCCTCCCACAGAAGGAGAAAGCTCATGCTGCGGGAAACCAAAGGATTCAGGTGGGGAAGAAAATCCAAATATCCTTTGGCAAAAGAAGCCATGCTCAAAGCATGGAAATACGCGTTCAGGGACCGCAAAAACAAGAAGCGCACCGTGCGCGCCCTTTGGCAGACTCAAATTTCTGCTTCCGCCAGATCCCTTGGAATTTCCTACAGCCGCCTTATCCCGCTTTTGAAAAAGGGAAATATTGAAATTGACCGCAAAATTCTTGCCCTTCTTGCAAAAGACAAGCCAGAAGTATTCAAGGCAATCATTGAGAAAGTGCTCCCTCTGAAATAAGGAGCGCTTTCTTTTTTCGGGGCCCTTGATTATACCCTCCAGGGCTTCCGTCTGACCGGACAACGCGGTGGCAAGGCACGAGAGGGTCCCTGTTTTTGTTCAAGGCATTTCCCACGGCTCTCCAGGCTCCGGGCCTTCCTATCGCTTCAGCTATCTCCTTGTACGTTTTGACCCGGCCCTTTTTGATTGCTCTGACTGCCCTGTACACCTTGCCTTGAAATAAGGTGATGCGATTTGGTGAGTAATCTTTTTGCATTGGCGAATTTTAATTGGGCGAACGCCTGCTCAAACGGAAGCCATATGAATCCTTCGTGCTCCGTGGAAATGGTAACATCCGTAGTTCTGGTTGAAGCCAAAAAGAACACCACGGTTTTAAAAATGCGCTTGCCCTTCACCTGAAAAAAATAGGTGATGGTTTCTTTGAATCCCGGAAAGAACTCCAAATCCTTGATTCCTGTTTCCTCTTTTACTTCCCTTCGTACGGTTTCAACGTCTGTTTCCTTTCCTTCCACGTGCCCCTTGGGAAAATCCCAATACTCTTTTTTGGCCCTTTTCGTGGAAGGATAATGCAGCAAAAGATAAAGGGGTCTTTCCCCCTCTTTCCTGAAAATGATTGCTCCTGCTGATTTTTCCTTAGGCATGGTCTTTGCTATTCTTTAACGATTTTTTGAATTTGTCCAGAGGCAGGGTATTCACAATATCTTTAGCTTCTGCCCAGCCCCGCCTTGCCTGCGCAATGCCGTATTTCAAAAACGCGAGCTGAGAAACGCTGTGGGCGTCTGAATCAACGGAGAGCTTAACTCCTTTCTCTACTGCCTTTCTGATATGCGAGTCCTTCAGGTCCAATCTGTCTGGAGCCGCATTGATCTCCAAAACGGTTCCTGTCTTTTTTGCTTCTTCCAAAACCTTGTCCATATCAAGCTCAAATGGCTCTCTTTTATTGATCAATCTGCCGGTAGGATGAAACAAGATATCAACATGGAAATTCCGTATGGCGCGCACCACCCTTTCTGTCATATCCTGTTTTGCCATCTTGAAGTGGGAATGCACGGAAGCTCCCACCACATCAAGCTGCGCAAGAACCTCGTCTGCAATGTCCAGAGTGCCGTCTTTGCGTATATTCACTTCAGCTCCCTTCAAAACAGTAATGCCGGAAACCTTTTTATTCACCTTGTCTATTTCTTTCATCTGGCGCAATAGCTTTTTTTCATCAGACCCCCCGGTCATGACAAGATCCCTTGTATGGTCGGTAATAGCAATATATTCCAATCCCCGGGCTTTTGCCGCTTTTGCCATTTCTTCAATAGAATTCTGCCCATCGGTCCAGCTGGTCTGAATCTGCAAATCTCCCTTGAGAGCACCATAACCAACAACCTTGGGGAGTTTTCCCTGCAGGGAAGCTTCAATTTCTCCCAAACCCTCTCTTAACTCAGGTTCAATATACGACATGCCTAACGCCTGGTACACGTCCTGTTCAGTATTGCACGCAATACGCTTCTTTCCTTTGAATACGCCATACTCTGAAACCTTGAATCCTTTTTGCGCGGCATATGTCCGCAATTGCACGTTATGCTCTTTGGATCCGGTAAAATACTGCAATCCTGCTCCAAAAACCTCCTCGTCTAGTATGCGCAAGTCAACGTCAAACCCCTGAATGGTACGCAACGAAACTTTGGTTGCCCCTTTGCCCCATACCTTGCTGTATTTCACGTTTGCCAGGAAAAACTC
>CAZWDJ010000043.1:0-5596 GCA_964632325.1 uncultured Candidatus Saccharibacteria bacterium
CGTTGCTCTTGGCCGCATTTTTATATGTAGTCCGCAAGCGAATTTTGACCGCGATACGCGTACTAATTCTTGGGGAAAAAGGCGCGCCATGAAAATATGTTTTAAAACCATTTATATTCTCGCGCTGGTATTCTGTACTCTGGGTTTTTCTGGAAACGCAGAGGCGGTAAGCGAGGGAGTGAACGTGAGCGTTGAGATCCGCTCCAGAGGGCCTACTGGTACTTCTTGGTCGCCAAGCCAGGGGCAAATGCTGGTGGTGGGCGGATTGGCGTTTCCCAACGCTTTTGTCACGGTTGTGCAGGATGAAGCAGTGATCGGGACTGTTAAGGCGAACAATGATGGAACGTTCTCTAAAACATTCAGCGCAATTCCCTCGGGCACCAGCAATTTTGAAGTGTTTGCGGAAGACAGCCAGGATCGGGTTTCTGCTCCGGTAAGCTTTACATTGGATGTTCCCCAGAACGCCTCGGCAACTGCTGATGTGTTCGTGCCTCCTACCATACACGTGCCTTCGCTGGTTCATAAAGGGGATTCGCTTTTGGTGACTGGAACCGCATTTCCTGGAAGCAAGGTACTGGTGTCTATTCCCACGCCGCTTGAAATTATCCGAGATACGATTGCCAAAGTTGACGGAACATGGAGTTTGAATTTGGATACCAATCTTCTGGGCGCTGGCTTGTATCTGGCTAAAGCAAAAGCCGTATACGGAGAAAAAGAAAGCGCTGCAAGCCAGTCTCCGGAATTTGAGGTGGTGCCCGAAGACGTTCCGCTCGTGAAAAACCCTGATCAGAACAAGGACGGAAAAGTAGATCTTGTGGATTTTTCTGTTTTGCTGTTTTGGTGGGGCCGAGAGCAGGAGCTTGTGGATTTTAATGTTGACGGAATCGTGGATATTGCCGACCTTTCGATTATAATGTACTGGTGGACCGGCTGATGTTTATGAAACGTTTGCTTCCTTATAGCTCATACATTTTTCTTGCTGTTGTTGCTCTCGGCATGAGCAGCAGTGTTGAGGCCGCAACTGTGCGATTGAGCCCTGGCCAGGGAACATTTGAGCAGGGCCAGCGTTTTGTCGCTGAAATCGTGCTGGATACCCAGGGAGAATCCATTAACGCGGGCCATATTGGGCTGCAGTTTTCAAACGATATTTTGGAAGTTGAAGATTTCATTTCAAGCGGAGGCATATTCACTCTGTATGTGCAGAATCCCGGGTTTGACAATGAGCAGGGGACCATGCTTTTGGAGGGCGGAGTGCCCAACGGGTTTGTGGGAAAAGGCGTGCTTGGCAGGATATTTTTCCGCGCAAAAGCAGAGGGGCAAGGGGAAGTTTCGTTCCTCTCCCCTTCCCGCATTTATTTGAACGACGGTTCCGCAACGCTTGCGAAGATTTCTTTTGGCAAGGGACAGTACCAAATAACAAGAGTGGCGCAGGGATATGACCTTCCGGTGCTGTATTCAAGCGACCATCCCAGGGAAAATATCTGGTATCCAAGCCCGGCAATACGCATGAGCTGGGATATCAAGGAAGGCGCGCGGTACAGCTACGTGCTAAGTAAAGATCCCAGTGAAATCCCGGATGAAATTCCAGACCAGCCCATTGGCCAGGTCAAGCTTGATGTTGAAGGAGACGGCGCCTTTTATTTTCACTTGCGCGAATGCAGAGACGGGCAATGCGGCCCAACAGTCACTAGGGTTGCCTTGAAAGATCAGACGCCTCCTGATCCTTTTGGCATCGGATTGGGCCAAGGAGAGATTCTTTTTGAGGGGAAGAAGTTTTTGAGTTTTCTCGCGCACGATGAAACGTCTGGCATCGCGTTTTACGAAGTTTCAGAGCAGGCGGGAATTTGGAAGCCGGTCCAGTCTCCGTATGTGCTGCAAAACCAGGCGTTCCGCGGAATGCTGAAGGTGCGGGCAGTGGACAAGGCGGGAAACGAGCGCGTTTCGTCTTTGCCTATGGGCCAGGTGGGAATACCGTATGAGATCGCGGTGCTTTTGGCAATCCTTGGGCTGTACTTTATCGCAGCATTCCTGCTTGCTAAACACCACAAAAAGCTTTCCATGCATGAATAAATGTGTTTTTGCCATCGCGTGCTCTGCATTGATCGCACCCGCAGCAGCGTCTGCGGCTTCATTAGTGCTTGTTCCTTCAAGCTCAACGTATGCCGTAGGCAATGCGTTTACTATTTTGGTGCAGGTTCAGCCAGAAGGCCAGTCTCTGCGAAAGGTAAAGGGTCAGCTTGCGTTTGACGCAAGCGCGCTCACGCTTGTGAGCATAGACGAGAAAGAAAGCATGATTTCCTCGTGGCTGCAAAAGCCGATTTTGTCTAGTGCTTCAGGTAAGCTTGCGTTTGAGGGAATCGTGCACCCTGGGTTTTCGGAGAATTCAGGAACAATATTCGCGGCAACATTCAGGGCAAAGGTTCAGGGCGTTAAAACTCTGAATTTTTCCCAAGGAAGCATTACTTCGCAGGAAGACGCGAATATTCTTACGTCTTTGGGCGAGGGCAGATACAATTTTATCGCAGGTACGCAGCCTGAAAAAAATCTGGAATCGTCTTCCGAAGAACCCGGAGCTTCTGCTATTGCTTCGTTAACGCATCCTGATCAAACCCAGTGGTATTCGCACAACGACCCGATTTTTGCGTGGAGCGTGCAGGGCGATATAGACAAAGTGAGTTATGCGTTTGACCAGAAAGAAGATACGGATCCTGAATATATAGATGAATCTCCGATTTCCAAAAAGTCATACAAAGATATTGCAGACGGGATATGGTATTTTCACTTGAATACGCATAATACAAAAGGGTGGAGCGAGGTTTCGCACTATAAAATTCTCATTGACACAGAATCTCCGGAAGAATTTGAGTTGAATGTGGAGGAACGCAAGGATTTAACCCAGCCACAAATGGAATTGCGGTTTTCAGCACAGGACGCGCGTTCTGGGATTGACCGGTATGAGGTTCAGATAGGCGCCATGAGTCTTGTAATGCTGCTTCCTGAAGAAATTGCGTATGAAACTCCTGTACTTGCTCCGGGAGAGTGGACTATTGAAGTGCGCTCATATGACAAGGCGGGAAACAGCAGGGCAGCTTCTACAGTAAGGCGTGTTGAGCCTTTGATTGCTCCAAGCATTCTCATGCACGTAAAAAAAGTGAAGGGAAAAGAAATCCTTGCCATGACCGGAATTACCGCCTACCCTAATGCTTCTTTGCGCGTCTATTTTCAAGATGCGTCTTCTCGGGAGATTCTGGGGCCATTTGAAGCAAAAGTAGACGGCACGTCTTGGCACTATAGGCATCCAGGATATCTTCCTGACGGTGAGTACGAATCTTGGGCAATGGTAAAGGACGAACGGGGAGCGGTAAGCATGGCCTCTGAACGGGTTGCGGTTGCTATTGGTTCTCCTTGGTATATGAAAACTGCCATGTCTGTTGCTGAATATCTGGCTTTGGCAGGAGCTTTGGTGACCATACCTGCAGGAACAGGATTTCTGGCTATTGCTGCTTTAAAAGGAGCAAGGCGCCTTTTTGAAAAGCGCCCGCGCAAAAAAAATCCTTATGCCAAGAAAAGGAAACGATCGTCACTGTAAGCTTCGGCTATAGAGTGGCGATTGCTCCTTTTGCATTTTTGCAAAAGCGCCATATAATACAGGAATATGCGCCTTTCTGTTATTATTCCCGCTTATAATGAGGAATCCCGGATTGCCAAGACTCTGCGTTCGGCAAGCCAGTATTTGCGGAACCAAACGTATGAGTACGAGATTATTGTCGTAGACGGAGGATCAAAAGACAATACGGTGGGCCTGGTGCAGCAGCTGAAAAAAGAGATTCCCTATCTCAATGTGCTTCAGGTTGAGAACAAGGGCAAGGGATACGCGGTAAAACAAGGCATGCTTGAATCGCATGGGGAATATTGCGTTTTCATGGACGCGGACAACTCTACAACCGTGGATCATGTTGAAAAGATGTGGTCCTCGTTCCAGCAGGGAAGCGGAGTCGTGATCGGTTCCAGGGATATTGAGGGAGCCGTTATTGCCGTGCCACAGCCTGGCTGGAGGATATTTTTGGGAAACGTGTTCAATATCATTGTGCAGGTAATGTCTGGATTGTGGGGCATGTGGGATACGCAGTGCGGGTTTAAGGGATTCAGCAGAAAAGCCGTGCGTTCCATATTTCCAAAGTCCCGCATTAACGGATGGGCGTTTGACGTAGAAATCCTGATGATTGCAAAGTCCTGCGGATTTGAGATCGAGGAGATTCCGGTGACCTGGGTAAACGACCCTGACAGCAAGGTGAAGTTTTCAGGCATGGTGAAAATGCTTTTTGAGGTGCTGTTTGCAAGGTGGAATATGCTGATTGGAAAATATGCAGAAAGATAAAAAGGAGTTTCCTTCAGAATTGCGGTATAACCTGGTGTCCCAGGAGTGGGTGGTGATTGCCAAGGGCAGATCAAGAAGGCCTGATGAGTTTGCGTCAAAAACAAAAAAGCCAAGAGACAATTTGAAGCAGTGCCCGTTTGAAAAGTTTGCGCGCACGCAAGAGCTTACAGCAGCCTTTTTTCACGCAAAGGAAACAAGGCTCTCCCAGGGAAAGTTTATTCCCGTGAAATGGACCACTATTTCTTTGCCCAATAAGTATCCTGCTTTTACCATAGGCGGATCTTTGGAGACCAGGCATGCAGGGCCCTACAAGGCAATGGATGGCGTAGGGTTCCATGAAGTGGTGGTGACAAGGGATCATAAAAGGGACATCCCGGATTTTGAAGCGTGGGAGGTTAGGGAACTGATAGACATGTACCAGGAAAGGTACTTGGATCTTTCCAATGAAAAGTTTGTAAATTACATCGCTATTTTTAAGAATAAGGGCGCGGGAGCGGGGGCAACGGTTGCCCATCCCCATTCCCAGATTATTGCCACTCCCATTCTGCATCCTGATATTGAGCGGAGTATTAAGGGGTCAAAGGATTACTGGGACGCGAATAAAAAATGCGTCCATTGTTCGATGATCAGTTGGGATACGCAAGACGGCCAAAGGATCGTATATGAAAACGACCAATTCATTGCGCTTTGCCCCTTTGCGTCCACGGTTTCTTTTGAGATCAGGGTGTATCCCAAAGAGCATTTGGCGTATTTTGAGCGGGCTGACGAAGGCCAAAAAGCCGCGTTTGCCGAAGTGTTGCTGGTTGCTTTGCAGAAGATCAAAAAAGCACTGGGAGACCCCGATTACAACTATTTTGTGCATACTGCTCCCGCAGACGGAAAAAACTACGACCATTACCATTGGCATTTGGAGATTCTTCCTAAAACTTCAACCTGGGCAGGATTTGAACTGGGAACCGGCATTCGTATTTCTACCATTGAACCCGAACAAGCTTCTGCCTTTCTGCGCGAGCAGTAAAGGTGCTTAACAGCGCCTTTTATTTTTGCGACGAAATGATACCATTGACGCTATGGGATCAATACTCGAGTGGGGCGCTTCAGTAGTAATTTCTTTTATCCAGGCAACAGAATATGCCGGGATCGCGTTTTTAATGGCTTTAGAAAGCGCCAGCGTCCCGATCCCTTCTGAAATCATCATGCCGTTTGCAGGATACCTCG